>JBEKHQ010000127.1:0-6888 GCA_050012195.1 Bryobacteraceae bacterium
CGCCGTGGCGATGGCGCTATGCTTACAATTCATCGCCCAACAGGACGAAAACGCCCTGGTGGCCTTTCCCCTCCGATCATTATTATTCGAACTGTGCCGCGTTCCGCGAAAGCGTTGAGGCCGGTCTGTGCCTGATGGCGGAATATCCGCAAAACGTATTGATTGTGGGCGCCGAGGCGCGATACCCGGAAGTCGAATACGGCTGGATCCAACCGGGCCGGACGCTGGTCGACGCATTGGCCAATCCTCTGCTGCGCGTGTCTCGCTTCTTTGAAAAACCGACGGCAAGGCGTGCCGAAGCGCTGCATCGGCGGGGGTGTCTTTGGAACACGTTCGTCACAATTGGATTGGCTGCGGCATTTCTGGAACTGCTTCAAGCCACTGTTCCCCACCTCACTCGATCCTTGGGAGTCCGCTCGGCTTATAGTCGGCTCGACCAGATCTATGACAGTATCGAGCCGATCGATTTCTCCAAAGCTGTGCTGGCGCGAATGCCTGGACGGCTGGTCGTTATGCGGGATGCCGCGTCAGGTTGGACGGATTTAGGAAGCCCTAGCCGCGTCATCGATGTGCTTACACGCGCCGGCGCACGGCCGTCGTGGCTCGATTCGACGCGCGCGAGCGCTCCGGCGATGGCTCTGTGATGCCCGAAACATCCACCGTATTCCGAAACGATCTACAGCCGACCGGAATCAAATCTTCACCACCAATCAAACAAACGGGCTCACAATTCGAATCCCATAATCGAGGTATCGCCGCATGCCCTTTAAGGGGGTCGATGGCGATCCGACTTATGTTCCATAATCGAGGCTAGATCTATGCACCCTGCAGTGGAAACGCCTTCCGTTCCCGGCGTCTCGCCCTTGGCCGGTAAACCCGCCCCTAAGGAGATGCTGATCGATGTGGCCAAGGTCGAACGCGAATATTTCGACCGTTGGCCCGACATGAGCGATCCGAACCAGATGGTCAGCTTCGGCACCAGCGGCCACCGGGGCAGCTCACTCGACGGCACGTTCACCGAAGCGCACATCCTGGCCATCACCCAGGCGATCTGCGACTACCGGCGCGCGAAAGGCACGGATGGTCCGCTGTACATGGGCAAGGATACGCACGCAGTTTCCGATCCGGCCCAAAAGACCGCGCTCGAAGTGTTGGCGGCGAACGATGTCGACACCATCATTCAACGAAACAACGGTGTGACGCCGACGCCGGTGGTCTCGCGCGCCATCCTGGCGTACAATCGGGGCCGCGCGTCGCATTTCGCGGACGGGATCGTGATCACGCCGTCGCACAATCCTCCGAAGGACGGAGGCTTCAAGTACAATCCGCCGAACGGTGGTCCCGCCGATACCGACGTGACTGAATGGGTGCAGAACCGGGCCAACGAACTGCTGCGAGCCAAGAACGCCGGAGTAAAGCGCGTAACATTTGCTTCCGCCATCGCGGCCCCGACAACGCACCAGGACGACTTCGTGCTGCCTTACGTCCGCGATCTGCGGAACGTGATTGACATGGATGCTATTCGCGCGGCCGGGCTCAAGCTGGCGGTTGATCCACTTGGAGGCGCCGCCGAACCGTATTGGGAGCCGGTCAACGCCGAGTACAAACTGGACATTGCGGTGGTGAACAAGACTATCGACCCGACCTTCTCGTTCATGACGGTGGATCACGACGGTGTGATCCGTATGGATTGCTCCAGCCCCTATGCGATGGTGCGGCTGGTCGGGCTGAAAGACAAATACGATGTCGCATTCGGTAACGACCCGGACTCCGACCGGCATGGCATCGTCACGCCCTCGGCGGGATTGCTGAATCCCAATCACTACCTCGCGGTGGCAATCCAATATCTGCTTACGCACCGGTCTCTTTGGCCGGAGCGCGTCACGGTGGGCAAGACGCTGGTGAGCAGCAGCATGATCGACAGAGTGGTGCAGAGTCTGGGCCGGCGACTGTATGAAGTTCCGGTGGGATTCAAGTGGTTCGTTACAGGCCTGGTGGATGGCTCGTGCTGTTTTGGCGGCGAGGAAAGCGCCGGCGCAAGTTTTCTGCGGCACGACGGCACGGTATGGACGACGGACAAGGACGGCCTGATCATGGGTCTGCTGGCATGCGAGATCACCGCGCGAACCGGCAAAGATCCGGGCCAGCATTATCGGGAACTGACCGCGCATTTCGGCGCGCCGATTTACACGCGCGTGGATGCGCCCGCTACGCCCGAACAGAAAGCCAAGCTGCGCGAGTTGTCGCCCGAGGCGGTTACCGCTTCGCAGTTGGCGGGCGAACCGATTATGGCCAAGCTGACGCGCGCTCCGGGCGATAACGCGCCGATCGGCGGTTTGAAAGTGGTGACCGACAGCGGTTGGTTCGCGGCCCGGCCGTCGGGCACCGAGAACATCTACAAGATCTACGCGGAAAGCTTCCGCGACCAAGCGCACCTGAACGCCATTCTGTCCGAGGCGGAGGGAATCGTGAACGATGCGCTGAATTCCTCGAAAGGCCGTGCATGATCCCGGACGAGGTGAAGCTGCCGCCGTTTCCTCCGGGATATCGTGGATCCGGTTTGTTGCTGCACGTCACCTCGCTGCCTTCGGCCTATGGTATCGGCGATGTCGGACCAGCCTCCTTGTCTTGGATCGACCGACTGTCCGCGGCCAGCCAAAGCTGGTGGCAGTCTCTACCCATGGGCCCGACCGGTTATGGCAACTCGCCTTATCAACCCTTGTCTTCTCTCGCCGGCAATGCGATCCTCGTCAGTCCCGACTGGCTGATCGAGGATGGGCTGCTCCGCTCAGGCGACTTGCAGCCGCATTCGTTCTCCGAGGCCGACGTCGACTACGACGCCGTCATTCCTTTCAAGCGCCAACTCCTCGAGAAAGCCTGGGCCAACTTCCAAGCGGGCGCGCGCACCGATTTGCGGACCGACTATGAGCGGTTCTGCAATGACCAGGCGCACTGGTTGAATGACTACGCTCTTTTCCGAGCGCTAAAGGCCAAGTTCGGCGGCGCATATTTCGTCGAATGGCCGAAAGAGCTGGTCCAGCGAGAACCCGCCGCGCTCGACCGCGCACGGCGCGAGCTAGCGGATCAAGTCGGCTATGCGTGCTTTGCGCAGTTTCTCCTAGCTCGCCAAGCCGACCGCCTGAAGGCGCACGCGCATGACAAGGGCGTGAAGTTGATCGGCGACCTGCCCTTCTTCGTCTCGGGGGACTCGAGCGACGTATGGGCCAACCCGGGGCTTTTTCTCTTGGACGAGCAGCGCCGCCCGCGCTTCGTTGCCGGCGTGCCTCCCGATTATTTCAGCGCGCAAGGACAGCTCTGGGGCAATCCGGTTTATGACTGGGATGCCCTTCGCGAGACTGGATATCGCTGGTGGATCGGCCGGCTGCGCGCGCTGCTGACCCACGTAGATGCGATTCGGCTGGATCATTTCCGCGGCTTCGTCGCGGCTTGGCACGTTCCCGCCGGAGCACAGACCGCGCAAACGGGGAAATGGGTCGCGGGTCCGGGAACTGAATTCTTCAGCGCCGTTCAGAGAGAGTTGGGAGCTCTGCCGTTTATCGCCGAGGACTTAGGACAGATCACGTCGGACGTGTATGCGCTTCGCGACCAGTTCCATTTACCCGGAATGCGGATATTGCAGTTCGCCTTCGACGGCCACTCCGACAACCCGCATCTGCCTCGGAACTATGTGAGCAACACCGTGGTGTACACGGGCACGCACGACAATCCAACCACCCGCGGCTGGTTTGAAGATCTGCCGGAAGGGCAACGTCCGAATCTGTGGAAGTATCTGAAGCGGCCCGCGGGCACGCCCCAGGATGCCGCGCCGGCATTGATGGAGTTGGCTTGGTCCTCCCAGGCTGCGCTGGCGATAGCTCCGCTCCAGGATTTGCTGAATCTCGGAAAAGAAGCGCGCATGAACGTTCCCGGCCGCCCGGACGGCAATTGGCGCTGGCGCTGGCGCTGCACCGAAGGCATGCTAGGCGGTCCAGCTTTCGAATGGCTGCGCGGCTTGACAAAATCTTCGAACCGTTTGGGCGCGATTGAAAGTCCAAACACAAGAAAGGCTCTGGAGGTGGTTTCAACATGAAAGCAACAGAAGCTCTTCATAATGTGGGCCAAAGCATCTGGCTCGACAACATCACGCGCGACCTGCTCAACAGCGGGACGCTTAAACGCTATATCGACGAGTGGTCGGTCACCGGTCTGACGTCGAATCCGACCATCTTCGACCATGCGATCAAGAACAGCACGGCCTATGACCCCGCCATTCGGGAGAAACTGAGCTCCGGCAAATCGGGTGAGGGCCTTTTCTTCGAGCTGGCGCTCGAGGATATTACGCGCGCCGCTCAGCTGTTTCGACCGACCCACGACCAATCGGACGGAGTCGACGGCTGGGTATCGCTGGAAGTCTCGCCGCTCCTGGCGTACGACACGGCCAGCAGCCTTGCGGCCGCCAAGAGTCTGCACTCGCGCGCCGCGCAGCCGAACCTGTTCATCAAAATTCCCGGCACCAAGGAAGGGCTGCCCGCCATCGAGGAAGCCATCTTCGCGGGCATCCCGATCAACGTCACTCTGTTGTTCTCCCGCGAGCACTATCTGGCCGCTGCCGAGGCGTTCCTGCGCGGCGTCGAACGGCGCATCGAGAAAGGGCTTCCGCCCGTCGTCGGCTCGGTTGCTTCTTTATTCATTAGCCGGTGGGACGTGGCGGTGATAGGCAAAGTGCCTGAGGCGTTGCGCGGCCAACTCGGAATCGCCATCGCCAAACGCGCCTACAGGGCGTATTGCGAACTGCTCGCTTCTCCGCGCTGGCAGCGCGCTCAGAACTTCGGAGCCCGTCCGCAGCGGCTGCTGTGGGCCAGCACCGGAACCAAGGATCCCAAGGCGGCCGACACGCTTTACGTAAAAGCGCTCGCCGCGCCGCTAACGGTGAACACCATGCCCGACGGCACCTTGAAAGCGCTCGCCGATCATGGCGAGGCCGGCCCTATCTTGGCGGCGGATGGGGGCGATTGCGAGGAAGTTTTGGGCCGTTTCGCCAAGGCAGGCATCGACGTGGATGCTCTCGCAGCCCAGCTTCAGAAGGAAGGGGCGGAATCGTTCGTCACATCCTGGAACGAGCTGATGGCGGTCATCGAATCCAAGAGCGCCGCTCTCAAGAAGGCCAGTTAAAGACACGGAGCCTTTATGAGTGTTTTGGCGGTCGATGTGGGTGGCACTCACGTCAAGATTCTCGTCAGCGGGCACAAGGAGCCTCGCAAGTTCGATTCCGGACCGGATCTGGCGCCTAAAAGCATGCTGGACGGGATCCACAAAATCGCCGGCGACTGGCATTACGATGCCGTTTCTATCGGCTATCCGGGGCCGGTGCTCCACAATCGGCCGGTGTCGGAGCCGCACAACCTAGGATGCGGATGGGTCGGTTTCAACTTTAAGGCTGCTTTTGGACATCCCGTGAAGCTGCTCAACGATGCCGCCATGCAGGCGTTGGGAAGCTACAAAGGCGGCAAAATGCTGTTCCTGGGCCTGGGAACTGGACTCGGGTCCGCGATGATCGTGGACGGTATTGTCGAGCCGCTGGAGCTGGCTCATTTGCCCTACAAAAAAGCCACCTACGAGGATTACGTCGGCGAGCGAGGGCTGATGGCCCGCGGCAAGCACAAGTGGCGGCGGCACGTCGAGGACGTCGTGGAGCGATTGATCGCCGCGCTGGAACCCGAGGACGTTGTCCTGGGCGGCGGGAACGTGAAGCACCTTGATAAATTGCCGCCGGGCAGCCGCGCGGGCGATAACACCAACGCATTTATCGGAGGATTTCGCCTGTGGGAGAAAGCTGCCTGGAGCGGCGTTCCAGCGGCCCACCGGCGCGTTCCAAACAATTCCGCGACCGGACATGAAGGAGCATCGAAATGGCAACAGTAGTTGACACGGGCGCCGAACGCCCGCTCACCGGGCGGCCCGCATGGAAGAGTCTAAAAGATCACTTTCAAAAGGTCCGTGAGTTGCATCTCCGGGAGCTTTTTGCCGCCGACACCGAACGTGGCACTCGATTGACGGCCGAGGCCGAGGGAATCTTTCTCGACTACTCGAAAAACCGTATCACGGACGAGACGATCAAGCTCCTGCTTCAACTCGCCGAGGAGTCCGGCTTGCGTGGGCGGATCGACGCCATGTTCCGCGGCGACAAGATCAACGTCACCGAGAAACGCGCGGTCCTGCACGTGGCCCTGCGCGCGCCGCGAGGGGCTTCCATCGTGGTCGACGGCCAGAACGTGGTTCCGGAAGTTCACGCCGTACTGGATAAAATGACCGATTTCTGCCGGCGCGTCAGCGGCGGAGATTGGAAAGGTTTTACCGGGAAACCGATTCGCAACGTCATCAACGTGGGCATCGGCGGCTCCGACCTCGGACCGGTGATGGCTTATGAGGCGCTGAAACACTACAGCGACCGCGATCGGACGTTTCGATTCGTCTCCAACGTGGATGGCACAGATTTCGCGGAAGCGGTCCGAGATCTCGATCCCGCCGAGACGCTCTTTCTCATCTCGTCCAAAACATTCACGACACTCGAGACCATGACCAACGCTCACTCCGCGCGCGCTTGGTTGCTCGCCGGCCTGGGCGGCGACGAAAAATCGATCGCGAAACACTTCGTGGCGGTATCCACGAACGCCGCCGAGGTCGCCAAGTTCGGCATCGACACGGCCAACATGTTCGGCTTCTGGGATTGGGTTGGCGGCCGCTACTCCATGGACTCCGCCATCGGCCTTTCCACCATGCTGGCGATCGGGCCGGAACATTTTCGATCCATGTTGGACGGCTTCCACCGGATGGACGAACATTTTCGCACCGCCCCGTTCGATCGCAATCTGCCCGTGCTGCTGGGCC
>JBEKHQ010000128.1:0-6868 GCA_050012195.1 Bryobacteraceae bacterium
GACTATCCGTCCAGGCACGATTTCGATTAGTTGCATCCGAAAAAAAGTATACTGAGTTCATCCGAGATGTAGGAGAGTGTAAATGACCTATCGACTTGCGATCGCCGTGGGGTTCTTAGCAGCGGCCCTTCCCGGTCAGACCGCCGACCAATCCAAGCCGGCCAAGCACACCCCGTCGAAAGCCGTGCCGCGCACGCCCGAGGGTCACCCGGATTTCACTGGAGTCTGGACCAACGCCACGCTGACTCCGCTCGAACGCCCGGCCGAATTTGCCGGAAAAGCGACGGTAACCGACGCCGAAGCCAAAGCGTTCGAGCAGAAAGACCTCCAATCCAATACTCTCGATAGCGACGTCGACAGCGGCTTCAATCGCGCGACCGGCGGCCCCGGCGTGGGGGCGTACAACAACCTGTTTGTCGACCGCGGGTCGGAACTCGCCCGAGTCGATGGCGTCAAGCGGACATCGCTCATCATCGATCCCCCGGACGGCAAGATCCCGCCCATCACCGCCGCGGCCCGCGAACGGAACGCCGCCATGATCCGGGATTTCGGACGCTACGACAGCGTGAAGGACCGGCCGTTGAGCGAGCGCTGCATCATCGGATTCGGCTCGACGTCGGGACCGCCGATGCTGCCCGTGCTTTACAACAACAACTACGAAATCGTCCAGACGCCGAGCGCGGTGCTGATTCTGGTGGAAATGGTCCACGACACTCGCGTGATCCGCATCAACGGAACGCACAAGCCGGCGAACGTTCATCAGTTGCTCGGCGATTCGATCGGCCATTGGGAAGGCGACACTTTGGTCGTGGACACAACAAATTTCACCGACAAGACCAGGTTCCGCGGTTCGTCCGACAGCCTGCACGTGGTGGAACGCTTCACGCGCGTCGATGCCGGCACGATTCTGTACAAAGCCACGGTAGAAGACCCCGCGACTTATACGAAGCCGTGGACGTTGGAGTATCCCTTCGTTGCAACCGCCGGTCCGGTGTACGAATATGCGTGTCACGAGGGCAACTACGCCATGCCGGACATCCTGGGCGGCGCTCGTAAGGCGGACGCGGAAGCGGGCCGGAAATAAGCCGGCTGCCGGCAGGGTTGTAAGTTAAAGCATCAAACTCAAACGGCCGATAGCCGATCATGAGGCTGGCTCTCAGCTTGACGATCCGATTGCTGGCGGTCGCGTTGGCGATGGCCGCCGTACTGACTCTGGGTTTCTTCCCCTGGGCTAGCGACGCGCCGCTCACCGCCACCCAGAAATCCGAACTCCAGAAGTACTATGACACCGAGTTCCCCGAACAAGGTGATGCGGGTTCCGCCGAGGAGAGCTGGCACAAGATCGTCACCAATCGCGTCGGTGAGTTCGCGCAACGCTACGGTCTCGGCAACAAGAAGGTGCTCGACGTCGGGTCCGGTCGCGGCTACCTGCAGGATGTGGTCAACGACTATACGGGCCTCGACATTTCCCCCTCCGCGCGGCGGCTGTATCACAAGCCGTTCATCGTCGGGTCCGCCACCTTCATGCCGTTTTCCGACAGCTCGTTCGACAGCGCCTGGACGCTCTTCGTCCTGGAACACGTCGATAATCCCGAAGCGGCGCTGGCCGAGATCCGGCGCGTTGTAAAGGATGGAGGCGTCCTGTTTCTCGCGCCTGCCTGGGATGTTTCGCCCTGGGCGGCCGCCGGCTATCCTGCGCGGCCCTACTCCGATTTGGATTGGAGCGGAAAGTTGATCAAGGCATTCCTACCGTTGCATTCCTATTTCTGGATGCTTTCGAAGCCGCCGGTGCGGCTGACCCGTTACGTCGCCTGGAAGGCTTCGGGGACGCCAACCCATCTGTACTATCGCCGCTTGACCGCCAACTACAAGCACTATTGGATGGCCGACAGCGATGCCATCAACTCTCTCGACCGCTACGAGATCGCGCTGTGGTTCTTGAGCCGCGGCGACGAATGTCTCAATTGCCAGGGCAGCCTGGACGGCCTGATGGCAGAGAACGACGCCTTGCTCATCCGCGTTCATAAGAACGCTCGGATGCTTGCCGCCCGCTAGGCAATTCGCCGATCGTTCAACCTCATTGCATCCCATCGCCCTCGCAAGGCGATACACTCTGTAGAGGAGGAAGCAATGACGGACGATAAGCAAGACCACCAGAATGACGATGCGTCGCCCAGCGATCTGGCGCGGCGCGATTTTGTAGCTCTCTCGGTAGCCGCGGGCTTGGCGGCGGCCGCGGGCACGGCGTCGGCGAAGGAGTTGGACGTTGTCGAGACCGACGTCGACATCAAGATGCCTGACGGAACCTGCAATGCCGCATTCATTCACCCCAAGTCTGGTTCGCATCCAGGAGTGCTGATTTGGACCGACGCATTCGGATTGCGGCCCTCGATGCGCGACATCGGCAAGCGCATCGCCGCTCAGGGATATTCCGTGCTCGTGCCCAACCCCTTCTATCGCGTGGACAAGGCGCCTTTCACGGACGCCTCTAACTTCAGTTTCTCGAATCCCGCCGACAGGGCGAAACTCGGGCCGCTCATGGGGTCGGTGAATGCCCCCGGCAATCCCGAGAAGGATGCGGTGGCTTACGTCGCGTTCCTGGACGCTCAAAAACAGGTGAACAAGTCCAAAAAGATCGGGACCCAAGGTTACTGTATGGGAGGGCCGCTGGTGGTGCGGACCGCCGCGGTGCTGCCCGATCGGATCGGCGCGGGCGCGTCGTTCCACGGCGGCGGACTGGTGACCGACAAGCCGGAAAGCCCGCATCTGCTCGCGCCCAAGATCAAGGCCAAGATGTATTTCGGCGTCGCATCCAACGACGACAAGACCCAGCCCGACGCCAAGGTCAAATTGAAAGAGGCGTTCGAGGCCGCCAACAATCCGGCCGAGATCGAAGTGTATTCCGACGCCCTGCACGGCTGGTGCGTCCGCGATATGCCGCTTTCGGACGGCAAGCCGATCTACAACAAGCCGGACGCCGAACGCGCTTGGGGTAAGCTCGTGGTTCTGTACAAGACCGCGCTCGCCTGACACCGGCCAGTTCCTATTCGCTCCCCGATGCGCGATAGATAGATGCGCGATAAATAGAGGATGGCTGGTTCGCGCTCACGATCGAAGATACTCACGCTGGCGGGCGTCGCGGGATGCCTGCTGGCCTGTCTTCCCCTTGGGGCGCAGCCCTCCGATTCCCCGCGCCTGGCGCAATACCGCAATCTCGGAAAGGCGTTTTACGAAAATCCGACCACGCCGAAACAGGCCGTGGAGGAATTTCGTCTGGCCCTCGCCTTGGCCCCGTATTCGGCTCGCGAGCGGATCAATTACGGATTAGCTTTGCTCAGAGCCGGTGACGCGCGCCGCGGCATCTCGGAACTTGAGAAAGCGCAGAAAACCGATCCCAAAATTCCGCACACCTGGTTCAACCTCGGCGTCGCTTTCAGGAAGCAGGGCGATCTGGACGCCGCGCTCGCACAATTGCGTGGCATGGAACGGCTGGTTCCGGACGAACCGGTGACGCACTATCAGGTCGGCGCCATCCTCAAGACCAAAGGCGACGTGGACGGCGCCATCAAGGAATTTGAGGCCGCCCGCGATCTCAATCCGCGCCTGGCCGCGCCTCATTTCCAACTCTACGGGCTCTACCGGCAGCGCAATCCGGAAGCCACCGCCCGCGAGCTTCGAATTTTTCAGGATCTCAAGAAGCAGCAGGAAGGCGCGGCCATTCCGGAGGACATGGAATGGAGCGCCTACGCGGAGATCTACGACCCCATCGCCCAGCCTGTCTCCGCCCCGCTCGCGCCGCCCGTTTATCGAGCCGAGAAAATCGCGGACGGATTCACGGGAGTGGCCGCGATTGACCTGGATGGCGCCGCGCGGCCCAGCCTGATCGCGTGGTCGCTCGCCGGCGCAAAGCTTTTCCGCAATGGCCGAACGCCTGTCTCGGATTCCGGCTTGGAACAATTACGGGACGTCGTGTTTATCGCCTCCGGCGACTTCGACAACGACGGGCAGCCCGACCTGTGCGTCCTCACCACTCACGGAGCCGAGCTGTATCGCAACGTCGGCGGCAAATTCACCAGGCAAGCCGGCCTCGCCGCTGGATCGTTCCGTCAGGCCGTCTGGATCGATTACGATCACGACTACGATCTCGACCTGATCCTGATCGGGGACGAGCCGAAATTACTGCGCAACAACGGATCGGCCGGGTTCAGCGACGAAACCAAGCGCTTCCCGTTCGTGGCGGGCCGCGCTCTCGAAGCCGTTCGTTTCGATCTCGAACCCGATACGCAAGGGTTCGACTTGATCGCCTCCTATCAGAACCGGCCGGGCGTCCTTTATCGCGACCGTCTGGGCGGCGCTTACTCCGCCACCGATCTGAACGCCCTCGAGGCCGGCGCGACAAATTTGATGGCTTATGATTTTAACCTTGACAGCCGCACCGATCTCGCCGCATACCCGGTTCTCCTGCTGAATCGTCCCGCCGGATTCGAGAATGCGACGCCGCCCTCGTTCCCCGCGAACGGCAATTTCGTTGCAGCTGACTTCAACGGCGACGGCCGTTTGAGCCGAGCTTATATCGGCAAAGACGGTGCGCTGACGATCGACCGGGATGTCACCGAAAAATACGGCAACTGGATCGAGACCGCACTCACCGGTGTGAAGAACATCAAGTCCGCCATCGGGGCGAAGGTCGAAGTGAAGGCGGGAACTAGCTATGAGAAGCAGACCTACGCGGGCGTGCCGCTCGTCTTTCGACTGGGAACTCGCGCCGCCATCGACACCGTACGAATCACCTGGCCGAACGGTTTGATCCAGAACGAAATCGATCAACCCGTAAACAAGATTCTCGCGATCAAGGAAAAGCCGCGCCTCGCCGGTTCCTGCCCCATGATTTACACCTGGGACGGTGAGCGGTTCAACTTCCTCACCGACGTTCTCGGCGTGGCGCCGCTCGGCGCGAGTTCGGGCGACGGTCAGTTCTTCCCCACCGATCACCAGGAGTACGTCTCCATTCCAGGCGATGCGCTGAAGGAAAAGGACGGCGCGTACGAAGTGCGAGTAACCGAAGAGCTCCGCGAAGTGTCCTTCATGGATCAAATCCAGCTCGAAGCCGTGGATCATCCCGCGACCATCGAAATCGTGAACAATGAAAAATTCAAATCGCCGCCCTATCCCGAGTTCCGCCTGTTCGGCGTTAGCCGGCCCGTCCGTCCGATTTCCGCGCGCGACCAAACCGGCGCGGATGTGCTCCCCAAGCTCCTCGAACGCGACTTCGTCTATCCGGATTTCCGCCGCACCTCGACCGCGGTCGCGGAACTGCATTCGCTCGATCTCGACTTCGGAAAAGCCGCGCCCGCGAACCACGCCGTGCTGATCTTGGATGGCTGGCTCGATTGGCCGGATGGAAGCACGTTCCTGGCCGCGTCCGAAGAACACAAGGATCTGATATTCCCTTATCTCCAGGTCAAAGACGCGGCGGGAAATTGGAAGACCGTGGTCGAGGACATGGGTATGCCCTCGGGCCGCCAGAAACGCATGGCCGTGGATTTGTCCGGAAAATTTCTGACGGCTTCGCGCGAAGTGCGGATCGTGACCAACCTGTGCCTCTACTGGGACGAGATCTTTCTGATCGAGGACGGTAGCGCGCCGCCCACGAAACTCACCACGCTTCCCATCGAATCCGCCGACTTGCACTTTCGCGGGTTCTCGCGCGCCGTGATTCCCGCGAATCGCATGCAAGGCGAATCTTTCGACTACAGTATCGTCAGCGCGACCACCATGTGGAATCCCACGCCCGGCAGCTACACCCGCTATGGCGACGTGAAACCGTTGCTCGAAGCGCCGGACGACCGCATGGTAATCATGGGATCGGGCGACGAAATCAGGCTTCGCTTCAGCGCTTCCAACCTGCCTCCGCTTCCCGAAGGATGGACGCGAGATTTCCTGCTGCTGGTGGACGGCTGGGCCAAGGACGCCGACGCCAACACCGCCTTTTCGCAGACCGTTCTTCCGCTGCCGTTTCACGCCATGACCAGTTACCCGTATCCGGCAAGCCAGAGCTACCCGCGCGATCCCGTTCACGATGCGTATCGGAAGGAATACAATACTCGCCCGGCCTTGCGCCTGATCCGCCCGCTGACGGAAGGAGAATGAGTTGCGGCGCGTAGCGTTGTGGGTCGTAATTCTTCTGGCCGTCAATAGCGCCTATCTGGCCGCCTTCGCGCATGCCACCGTATTCTACGAAGCGAATGTTCTGCTGCATTTCGGCCTCGGTGCGGCGCTGGCTTTGCTCGCGGCGCGCTATCTGCGCCAATATCCCATCGAGTGCGGAACGTTTCTCGGCGCGGCCTTCGTCGCCATTTATCTGACGTTCCGGGGCAACACTTACGACCAGCGCGGGGTGTTATGGCTGCACATCCTGCTCGCGTCGGTCGCTCTCGCGTTCATCGCCTGGCGCGTCCGTCGATATCGCGCCATCTACGCCGCGGCGCTCGGCGTGCTCGCGCTCCTTCCGATCGCGGGCGAGTTTTGGCCGCGGGCAAAAGATCGAATAGAAAATCCCGCCGGCGCGCCGCTCTCGATGGATTCGGAAGGCGCCGGCGCGCACTCCCCTTTCGCCCCGTCGTCGGCCCAAACCAACACCGGCAAAATCATTCCGTCGAACTTCTTCATGGACTCCGCCGGATGCGGCCGCTGCCACCACGACATTTACGAACAGTGGAAAAGCTCGGCCCACCATTTCGCGTCTTTCAACAATCAGTTCTATCGGAAGTCCATCGAATACATGCAGGACGTCGCCGGCACGCGGCCCAGCAAGTGGTGCGCCGGTTGTCATGACCATGCCGTGTTCTTTAACGGCCGATTCGACCGG
>JBEKHQ010000129.1:0-6857 GCA_050012195.1 Bryobacteraceae bacterium
GCCGGGCGGGGACGGGATGGATGCGGACATCGTCAGCTGGAAGAACTGACAATCCCCGGCGCGGCGTCACGCTGATCGAGATGCTGGTGGTGGTGGCGCTCATCGCGCTGCTGGCGGGAATCAGCTTTCCCGCTTTCACTTCCGGCATCGATACCCTGCGTCTGAACGGGGCCACCTCCAGCATCGTGAATTTCTTCAACGCGGGACTGGATCGCGCGCAACGGCGCCAGCAGGTGGTGGAAATCAGCATTTTGAAATCCCAAAACGCGCTCGAAATGCGTTCGACTGAAGCCGGGTTCTTCCGCAGACTGGAGTTGCCGGAAGGCGTCTCGATTACGCGCGTCTTTCCCAGCTTGCCCCAGCCCGTCTTGCCCCAGCCCGACTTGCCCGAGGCCGCGGAATGGCCGCGCAATTTCCTTTTGTATCCCGGCGGCACCGTGCCGCGATTCGGCGTTCAACTGATCAACCGCAAGAACGTCCAAAAAATAGTGCGCGTGGATCCCATCACCGGCGTGCCGCAAGTGGAGAAGGTCACCGAGTGAAACGCGGCTTCACCCTGCTCGAGGTTCTGGTGGCCACCCTCATCATGGCCATCGCCATTACAGGATTGATGTCGGCGCTTTCCACTTCGCTGCGCAACGCGAGCAAGCTGACCGATTACGGCCGCGCCGAGCTGCTGGCCCATCAGAAAATGGACGAGCTGCTGATCGCCGAAAAGCTGCAAAAGGTGACGCCGTTCCAGGGAACCTGGGGGCCGGAAATCACCGGCGATCTTCCCATCGGATGGATCGCGCGCGTCACGGCGTTCGAGACGCCTCCGAACCCGCAGCCGGGCACGCCGATTCTGGAGCGCGTCGAGCTCCAAATCTGGTGGATGAACGGCGATCGGCGGCGCACGTTCACGCTGGAAGGATTCCGCCGGTCGGTATTGCGCGAAGACGACGTAAAGGCGGGGATGGTGCCGCAATGACACGGGCCGCGCAGGGCGCGCGAAGCCGGGCGGACGCCGGCGTCACGCTTATGGAGCTGCTGATCGCGATGACGCTGCTGGGCCTGCTCTCGGTGGGCATCGTCACCTCGCTGCGGGTGGGGCTGAGCGCGATGAGCAAGACGGACAACAAGCTGATGAGCAACCGGCGTGTGGCGAGCGTCGAGCGGATTCTGGATCAGGAAATAGACGCCATCATGCCGGTTAGCGCCGATTGCCAGCCTCCCGGCGAGGAGTCGCCCACGCGCATCAGTTTCTTTCAAGGCGAACCGGTTTCCATGCGCTTCGCCTCCAGCTATTCGCTGCAACAAGGCGCGCGCGGATTGCCCGCCATTCTCGAATATCAAGTGATCCCCGGCGAGGACAGCCGGGGCGTGCGGCTGGTGGTGAACGAGCACGTCTACACCGGTCCTCGCGGCGCCGGTCTGTTTTGCCTTGGCAATCGCACGGATCCCGACACGGGCGTGTCGTCGCCGATTTTTCCGCCCATCGCGATCGGCGCGAACTCCTTCGTGCTGGCCGACAAGCTGGCTTTTTGCCGCTTCAGTTTCCGCGACCTTGCGGCGCCGGAGCACCCTGAAGAACCTCCCAAATGGCTGCTGCGCTGGATCAAGCCGGTGCTTCCCAGCGCGATTCGGATTGAAATGGCGCCCCTGGTTCCCGACTCCGCCAAGCTGCAGCCGGTGACTCTGACGATTCCCGTGCGCGTGACGCGCCGTCCGCTGGAGCCGTATGCGCCGTAATCGCGGCAGTAATCGAGGCCGTAATCGAGATGGAACCGCCTTGCTGGCGGTGCTGTGGCTTTCGGCGGCGCTTTCGGCGATCGCCTTCACGGTAGCCGGCACCGTTCGCGCCGAGACCGAGCGCACCGCCACCGAAGTGGATGAGCTGCGCGCGCGCTACCTGGCGGCGGGGGCCATCGATCGGGCGCTGCTCTACATCGAGTGGGGCCCGGGGCACAAAAACGCGGACGGGTCGCCCAAGTACTTCGAGAACCCCATGCCGGTGTTGCGATTCCAATTTCCCACCGGGTCCGCCATCGTCGAGGTGATTCCCGAGTCGGCCAAACTCAACGTGAACGGAGCGCCGCCCGCGGAATTGGGCCGCCTGTTGGTGGCGCTGGGGGTGGATGTCGGGCGGGCTGAAGCGATTGTGGCCGGCATCCAGGATTGGCGGTCGGCCAGCGACGGAGGGTCGTTCACCCGGTTCGATCAATATTACTTGTCCGTGACTCCGTCTTTTCGGGCGCGCCACTCGTCTTTTCAAGAGATTGAAGAACTATTGCTGGTCGAAGGAGTGACGCCCGACTTGTTTTACGGAAGTTACACGCGCGACGCGCAAGGCAAGCTGGTGGGACGCGCCGGATTGCGCGATTGTCTGTCGGTGTTCGGAACCCAGGGCACGCTGGATGCGAACACAGTGCAACCCGCGGTGATGCAGGCGATCGGCATCGATGCCGGATCGGCCGCCGCGATCGCGGCCTATCGAAGCGCCACGGTGATCAAAGACACCCAGCAGATCAGCTCGTTCCTGGCCGGAAGCGAAGCGGGCGGCCGGCTCGGCGTGGTTCCCAGATCCGTCGCGACATTGCGCGCCACCGCGAGCTTGCGGCTCTCGAATGGGCAATATTCCGACGTGCGGCGGAGCGTGGCGGCGCTGATCAAGTTTCTCGGCCCTGGTTACAATCCCCCCTATCACGTGATGCGCTGGTACGACAGCGGGATCTATGTCCCATGAAGGCGACCGACTACAGGAAGTGGCTAGCGATCGGCGCCGGCGTGGGGATCGAGATCGGACGCGATCAACTGACCGCCACCGTGGTCCGGGCCCGGCCATCCGGAGCGAGAATCCTCGGATATTTCAAGATTTCCGGTTTTCGCGACAAGCCTGCCGGTGAGTGGGGCGCTGAATACGCCGGTTTCCTGAAGAAACTCGGTGTCGGGCATCTGGCGGCCACCGTTCTATTACCGCGCGACGAAGTGATGATGCGGCCGCTGGCGCTGCCGGGCGTCTCGGACAAGGACCTGGCCGCCGCGATCCGGTTCGAAATCGATTCCATGAATCCCTACTCGGACGAAGAATCGGTGTTCGATTGGGCGCGCGTGGGCAAGAGCTCCTCCATCCTGGTCGGCTTCACGCGCCAATCCGTTCTGGAGCGCTATCAGACATTGTTCGCGGAAGCGGGGGTGAAAGTGGCCTCGTTTACTTTCTCCGCGCCCGCCATTTATTCCGCGCTGCGTCTGTATTCTACCCCGTCCGCGGACGGATTTCTGACGCTGGCCGAAGAGGACGACGAGTTGGAGGTCTATGGCGAAAGCGCGTCGCGCCCGGTTTATTCGGCGCGTCTGACCGGGTCTTCGGAAAGAGCGCGAACGCTGGCCGTGGCCGAACTCAGGCTGCCGCCGGACACAGAGCCGATGCCGCTCCACCAGGCTTTGCCGCAACCCGGCGCCGCGCCTGGCGAATACGACTTCGCCCGATCGGCACTCTCCTATGCCACGGCGCTTTCCGGCGCCGGCCTGACGCGTCCCATCTCGGTCAATCTGCTGCCGCGAGAACAACGCCGATCCAGTTCGCGCATTCGCCTGGTACCCGCCATCGCTCTGGCGGTGTTGGCGCTGCTGGCCGCCGGCGCCGCGGTCGCCTATCCTAAATTCGCCGACCAGCGCTATCTCGGCAGGCTTCAATCCGAAATCCGGAGGGTGGAGCCGCGCGCCCGCAAGGCCGCCGAGCTGGATCGCGAGGTCGCCGTCACTCGCAATCGCACACAAACCCTGGACCGTTTCCGGTTGCGGACGAAAGAGGATCTGGACGCGCTGAACGAGCTGACCGATCTGCTCGCGCCGCCCGCCTGGCTCAACGCTCTGCAACTCACGCGCGATTCGCTGAGTATTTCCGGCGCCGCCCCGCAAGCCGCCGGCCTGGTGAAGCTGCTGGACTCGACGCGCCAGTTCCGCGGCTCCGCCTTCACCATTCCCATCGTGCCCGGCGCCGGCGGAGAAGTCTTCAGCCTTCGGGCCAGGCGCGAAGGAGTGGCCCAGTGACCATTCAGGATCGCGACAAACGAGCGCTGGCGGGGCTGGGCGTCGTGCTATTCGGTGTCTTGGTGTACTGGATCTCGACCAGCGCTCCGTCGTCGGGATCAAAAGTAGTCGCGGCCGCCGACACCGTGGATCGGGCCGAAAAGCGGCTGGCCAATCTGCGCGCCGCGCTGGCGACGGTGGACGGCAAAGAGGCGCTGTTGAAACAGGCCTCGCTCGAGCTCGTCGAACGCGAGAAAGGCTTGATCCCCGGTGACACCGCCAATCAGGCGCAAGCGCAGCTGTTGCAGATCGTCCGGCGCGTCGCGGAGAATCAGACTCCGCCGATTAACGTCCGCCAATCGGAGTTCGGGCAGCCGCGCGGTTACGGCGATTTCTACGGCGCCGTTTCCGTTTCCATCACGCTCGATTGCCGCACCGACGAATTGGTGAATCTTTTGGCCGGGCTGAGCCAGCAGCCCGAGATTATCTCCACCGACGAAATCCGTTTCGGCCAGGCCAATGCGAAGACGAAAAGCATCGCCACTCGCGTCACCATTTCCGGGTTGGTGCCGCGCCGGCTGGTTCCCCAGAAGAAGGAGTTGAGCTTTTGACGCGCAAGCTTATCGCTCTTAATTTGGCGCTGCTGGCCGCGCTGGGGGCGCTGGCGTTCGAGGTGCGGCGCGAATGGCGCGAGGCGCGAGCGCGCGAGCGGGCGGTGCTCGGAAGCCGGCTCCGTCTCACGCCGGCGCCGCCGCTGGCGCCCCTGCCGAAACCGGCGCCGTTGACCGCGGCAGCCTATGCGCCGGTGGCCGAGAAGAATCTTTTTTCCAAGGATCGCAACGCGAACGTGATTCTGGATCCGCCCGTGACGCCCCCGCCCAAACCGGTTCCGCCTTTTCCGGCGGCGCGCGGCGTCATGTTATGGGAGGGCGTGCCGCCGTCGGTGGTGTTGAGCGAAAAGCCGGGAGGCGCGCAGCACATCTATCATCCGGGCGATACGATCGGGCCCTGGCAGATCGTCTCGGTGGACAACCAATACGTGGTGCTGGAATGGGACGGGCAACAATTTCAGAAACGGCTGGACGAGCTGCTGGATAAGACTCCGATCGCGGTGGCGCAAGCCGAAGCGCCTCCAGCCGCGGCCGCGCCCACTCCCGCGCCGGCCCCGGCGCGTCAGCTTTCCACGAAATCGAGCGGTCCGGGCGACGACGTGGGAGCGGGCCTCAAGAGCTGCGTCCCAGGCGACACGACTCCGCCCGGCACCGTGGCGGACGGCATGAGAAAAGTAATCAGACAAACACCGTTCGGATCGCCCTGCTACTGGGAGCCGGTCCAATAAGGGGATTAAAAATGAGGATTGCGATAGCGGGTAAGTTCACGGCGCCGGCGGCGCGCCACACGACGGAGAAAAACTCGACGGAGAAAAAATAGTGCGCCTCCGAAATTCCATTCGCGCGATGAGCCTGGCGGCGCTGCTGGCGGGCGCGGCCGTCGCGCAGCAGCCGCTGACGCCCCAGAATACGGCGCAGCCGCCGCTCGGTACGCCGCCCGGATTTATTATTCCCGCCGCGCCGCGTCCGGCGCCCGCGCAAGCGCCTGCTACACCCGCCCCGGGCGCGCCAAGCCAGCGTCCGCCCTCGGGCCCGCCCACCGTGTTCGGAGGCCTCTCGCTCAATAACGTATCGCTGACCGAAGTGATCGACCTGCTGGCCCGCCAGCTCAAGATCAACTACATCCTGGATCCGCGCGTGAAGGGCGGCGTGGTTCTGAATACCTACGGCGAGATCAAGAACATCGACACCCGGTCGCTGCTCGACACCATCCTGCGCATCAACGGCGCCGGCATGGTGCAGCAGGGCGACATCTACCGCATCGTGCCGCTCACCGAAGTCTCCCATCTGCCGCTCGCGCCGGAAACCAAGGGCGACGCCAACAGCATTCCGGAAGACGATCAGACGATGTTCAATCTGGTCTTTCTGAAGTACGTCACCGCGGACGAGCTGATGAAGGTGCTGCAGCCTTTCGTCGGAGAAGGCGCCACGCTGGCCACCTATGCGCCCGCCAATCTTCTGTTGGTCTTGGATAGCCGCAGGAACATGCGGCGTTTGATGGATCTGATCGCGATGTTCGACAGCGATCAGCTTGCCAACCAGCGCGTGCGCGTATTTGAGACCAAGAACGGCCGTCCATCCGATATCTCGAAAGAGCTGGACAATATCGAAAAGTCGATTTCTCTTTCCGAAAAGAACGCTCCCATCAAGTTCCTCCCGATCGATCGCATCAACATCATCATCGCGGTGGCGCCGAATCCGGGCGCGTTCGCCGAAGTGTCCAAGTGGCTCGAGAAGCTGGATATTCCCGCCAAGGTGAGCGCCGGCGACATCACCAACTACGTGTATCACGTCCGCTATGGCGACGCTCAATCCATTGGATGCTCCATTCAGGCGCTCTACGGCCAGCTCAACGGCTATGGCCCGCAGGGATACGGAGGAGGCGGGGGGGTAGCGGCTTGCATGCAGATGAGCGGCGGCTTCGGCGGTGGTGGTGGCTCGTTCGGCGGCTTGAACAGCCTGGGCGGTATGACTGGCGGATTGGGAGGCAACCAATACGGCGGCGGTCAATACGGCGGCGGCTATGGCGGCGGCTACGGCGGCAACCAGTACGGCGGCGGATATGGTCAATACGGGGGCGGCTACGGCGGCGGCCAATACGGGGGCGGCTATGGTTCACCCATGGCGGGCGGAGTCCCAGGAGCTCAGAACGCCGCCGGCGTCGCGGGTGGAACCGATCTCACCGGACAATATCTGGGCAACGCGCCGATCGGGGGCGGCCGCGTCCGCGGGCCG
>JBEKHQ010000130.1:0-6851 GCA_050012195.1 Bryobacteraceae bacterium
CAAGCGCGAACTGTAAATCGGACGCTGTGGCAAGTGACGCTGCTTGTTCTGATCCACGGCGCAGCTCTCGCACAATCCGATGGCTATGACATCATCTTGCGCAACGGAACTATCGTCGATGGCACAGGCGTCAAAGGCTATCGCGGGGATGTCGCGGTCCGCAACGGTTTCATCTATCGCATCGGCGATCTGAAAGGTGCCCGGGCGGCGTTGGATCTGGATGTCACCGGTCTCGTCGTTGCCCCAGGCTTCCTGAATATTCACAGCCACGCCACACCAGCGGGCGTACGGGCGGCGGTGAACATGCTAACGCAGGGTGTAACCACGGAGATCGTCAATGCCGATGGCAGCGGCAGCACAGCGATCGCCAAGCAACTCGCCGACTTCGGCTCCAATGGTCTGGCGGTCAACCTCGGGGCTTACGTTGGCTTCAATACCGTATGGACCTCCGTGATGGGGCGGGCTGACCGACGCCCTTCCGTCGACGATATCCAGAAGATGCGAGATCTGCTGACGGAGAACCTCAAGCAGGGCGCCTGGGGCGTGTCGGCTGGACTAGATTACAAACCGGCATACTTCGCGCGCACCGAAGAGGTGATCGCGGTAACGAAGGCTGCATCGAGCTGGCGCACGAACTTTCCGAATCACGATCGGCTGACTCCCGAGTCGAAATACAGCAGCCTGGCGGCGATCGGCGAGACCATCGAGATCGGCGAGAAGTCCAATCTCATGCCTGTCATCACGCACATGAAAGTGCAGGGCAAGGAACAAGGCAGCGCACCGAAAGCCCTTGCCATGATGCGGACGGCGTCGGCCAGAGGACACGAAACCGTCGCCGACGTCTACCCTTATCTTGCCGGACAAACCGGATTGGGTGCGCTCCTGGTGCCCGCTTGGGCCGTGGAGGGCGGCCAGGAAGAAATGTTGAAGCGCTTCCACGATCCGGAGCTTCGGCCGCGCATCGCTCGTGAAATCGAAGAGGCCATTGAAGCGCGGTTTCTAACACCGGAGAACATCGACATCCCCTCCCAACGGCGCAAGCTGACCGACTACATGCGCGAAATGAATGCGGGCGCCGGTGAAACGATGATTCGCATTCTCGAAAAGGAGAGTCCATCGGCTATCCTGAAGTTCGGCTCGGAAGCGGATCTGGTAGAGATCCTGCGATTTCCCGGCAGTGCGATTGCCTGCGACTGCGGCGCGTCCGAAGAGTATCCGGGGATGCATCCGCGTTATTTCGGCACATTCCCGCGCGTGTTGGGACATTACGTCCGGGAGACCAAAACGCTCACTCTGGAGGATGCGGTTCGCAAGATGACGGGGCTGCCCGCGAACATCATCGGCATGGTGGATCGCGGATTCTTGGCGGTAGGCATGGCCGCCGACATCACGGTGTTCGATCCGGCCACCGTCATCGACCACGCTACGTACGAGCATCCGACACTCGCTTCCGATGGAATCCGCGACGTATTCGTGAACGGACGGATGGCGCTCCGCGACGGCAAAGTGACCGGCGAAAAAGGCGGGCATCTTCTCAGGCGTTCGGAAAACATGCCGAGCCGTCCTATGCGGACCGAGCAAGCGCGGTCTCTTTCCGTAAAGGCGAAGAATTTCACGATTGACCTTACACAAACCGCCGGCGGCCGGGCGCGCGGCACGCTCCGCTTGTTCGACGCGAAATCGCATCTGGAAATGCGAATGGGAGAGGCTGGGCTGCTCCAGGCGGACGGCAAGTGGGCTAGCTTCACGGCCCGCGCTCGCGCGACGCCTGACGCCGGGGAGCTGACCGTGCTGGTGATTGTGGACGGCGGAAATCCAATGAATCCTAAAGCAACGATCCGCGTTGACTTGGAGGATGGTCGTCGTTTAGAGAGCGCGCTCGAGGCGCGAGAATACAGCATCCGTTACTAGGGAACAAACAGGTTGCATCCGTTTTGGCTTGTGACAAGACCGGGGCGGCCGAGGCTTTCGCGCTCCAGAAGATCGCCGAGCACGGCCGGTTCGGTTGTAGTATTGGCAATAAAACGCTCGCCGGTCGCGTTCAGACGGCCCATCACAACGCTGAATTCGGGTCCAGTCTTGCCGTGCATCACAGTGTAGGTCTCGATCGTGGCGGGACCAGATGCGTTCTCAACCAGCGGCGCTTTTGGTAAGGCATCCAGTTCCGCTTGCAGAACCGACGGGTTCTCCCTGCGCCATCGGCCCTGAAACGGCGCGGTCGAATAAACACCGAAGGAATGCTTGGTAACGTAGTTGCCATTTGCGGTCACCAGGCCGTAGCAGCCGGAATGCGTGCGCAAGCGGCGCATCATCTCCGAGATCGAGTGCGTGACGTAATTGTTTCCGGGCCCTCCAAAAAACGGCAGACCACCGGTGACGGTGAGGCCGCGCGGATCGTCTTCAGCCAGTCCGATTTCCCGACAGCCGATCGACACCGCGGACGGAAAGCAGCTATAGAGATCGAAAAAGCGGATGTCGTCGAGCGCACGGCCGGCCATGTCCAGAGCTTTGCGGGCGCCGCGGCGAATGGCCGCCGATGAGTGCAAGCTCGTTCGCTCGGACACGTACCAGTGATCGTGCGCGTCGGAGCAGCCATGCAGGTAGACCCACTTCGATTCCGGGATGCCGAGCTTGCGCGCAAGGCCGACCGAAGTCAGGATCAACGCCGCAGCCTGGTCGACGAAGGCGTTCGAGTTCATCAGGCGGGGGTAGGGGAAGCCGATCCAGCGGTTGTCATCGTCGACGGTGGCGAGCTGCTCGGCCGAGTAGCCTTGGCGGCGGATTGCCAGCGGATTGCGCGCGGCCACGGCGGCGAATCGCGCGAAAAGCTTGCCCATGGCCAGCATGTGTTCGGAAACGGAGCGGCCGCGTGCGGCGCGAATAGCGTTCTCGATCAACGGGTACATTACGATCGCGGCGCGCAGGTTGTGGCGATCTTCGTAGTCGCTCCAGCCGCGCCGGGGATCGCCGATTAGCTCGAATGTCCCGCCCGGATCTTCGTGCCAAGAGACCGCGAGGCCCGCGCGCTCCACGCCGTGCTGCGTCCGTAGCGCTTCGCCACCTGTGATGAGGGCAGCTCCGATCTCGCCCCCGCTGATCGCCTCGGCGAACAGGTTCACCAGATACTGCGGCATGTTCCCGCCGCTCCAGGTGTAAATGTAACGCGCGGCGTGGATGCCCAGGCGATCGGCGACGCTCTTGGGCGGATTGGCGGACCCGCCAAGCTTGGTAGCGAAGCGGTGGGAGGTATCCGAGAAGAGCCGCAACACCGCGACGGTATCGATGGCCTCCACCAAGCCTGATCCACCGGCATCCGCCAGCGCGACTTTGGCCGCCTGCGCCATCAGGTCCAACGGGGACCTGCCGGCCGCGATCGGAGTGGTGAGATCGGTGGCATCGCCGCATCCGATCAGAATGGGTGTCGAATCTTCCAAGTCGGGCAGATAGTTATCGTGACGGTTTGGATTTAAGCTCCACCCGCACGATGCTGATGGACGCGTCCGTCGCGTTCGTGTAGCCGCGACCATTAGGGCCGATCCACCGGAAGCGCGAACGAATTACCTCCACCGCGGGATCTTCGGGATGCGCGGATGCGGGGCAGACGGATTTGGGCGGGCAGGTAACGCGCAGAATCCTCAGCATGCCGTTTTCGAAGGGCGTCGAATCGGCGGGCGCGCGGCGCACATCGGTTGCCGGCAGATCGATCGGCTCAATTTTCAGTTCCAGCCTCAGATACTCGCTTGCGATGCCATCCATTTCCTCCACCTGATGATGCTCCATCGCGCCGCGGTTAAATCGGATGCTGTTGGCCTTCACCGCGGGCCGGATCACCGGTTCCTCTTTATCGTCATGCAGGATGCGCAAGCGTCCGCCATCGGTGGTGTAGACGTAGACCGTCGGAGTTGAAGGATGGTCGTGATAGGCTGTCTTTTCGTAAGCCGCGTAATGCACGCGAACGATCCGGACCCAGGCGTTCTCGAATTCCACGGTCGAATCGGCCGTCGGGGTTCCGAAGAAGAGCAGAATGGTAATTAGAAGGTTCGTCATTACTATTGCGTTGGTTCGATGCGCAGTAGCGCGCCGTCGTCTTCGTCCGTCAACAGGTACAGGTAACCATCGGGGCCTTGGCGGACTTCGCGAATTCTCTGCCTTAACTCGCCGAGCATCGATTCGCGCCGCAGCTCCTCGGTCTTCTCATTGAACACCAGGCGCTCCAGATGACCTGTTCCGGGGATCTCGCCGGTGCGCAGCGATCCCACAAAGACGTTGCCCTTCCACTTCGGGAAACGGTCGCCGGTGTAAACCGCCATGCCGGACACGGCAATGGAGGGTAACCACACCAGGATCGGAGACTCCATGCCTTCCTGCGTGGGGTGCTCCGAAACACGCGGGCCCGCGTAGTCGCGGCCAAAGCTGATCAGGGGCCAACCATAATTGCGGCCGGGAAGGATGATATTGATCTCATCGCCGCCGTTAGGGCCGTTTTCGTTATTCCACAAAGCGCCCGTCTGCGGATGGACCATGAGGCCTAATGAATTGCGGTGCCCCAGCGTGTAGATTTCGGGCTTCGAACCCGCGCGGCCCGCGAACGGATTATCGGGCGGCGCAGAGCCGTCGTCGCGCACGCGGAGAATTTTGCCCCTTAAGCTGGTTGGATCTTGTGCGACGCGTCCCACATTCCCGCCGGTAGCGAAGTAGAGCATCCCGTCGCGTCCAAACGCGATGCGCGCGCTTAGCCCTCCGTTGCCTTCCCAGGCGTCGGTGACCACGATGTCGCGCACGTCCGAAAGCACGCCGCTCTCCAGCCTTCCGCGAGCCACGGCCGGTGCGCCTTTGTCGTTCTCGACAGGCTTGGTATAGGTGAAGTAGACCAGATGATTCTCAGCGAAGCGCGGATGCAGCGCCACGTCCATCAGGCCGCCGTTCCCTTTAGTTCTTACCTCCGGCAGGCCGCTGATGGGCTTCGGGCCAAGCACTCCATCGCGAACTACGCGAATCCGGCCCGGACGCTCGGTGACGAGCATGCTCCCATCCGGAAGGAATGCCAGGCTCCAAGGGTGTTGAAGCCCCTTGGTCACAACAGTCACTCGAATCTTATGCTGCTCGGCGGTGTCGAGCACGAAGGGACCAGGGCCCAAAGGCGGAACGGGGACGCCGATGGCCGGCTCCTGGCCTTGGACTGACGTTGCGGCGAACAGGGTCAGTATTGCGAACCAGAGAGTGCTTCGCGGCAATCTGTGCGGGGGCATCAATAGAAAGTATAAATGTATAGAGGAGAACTTGCCCTAATGAATGCTCGACACGAGATCGGCTTAGCCTTGTGCTGCTTGATTGTATTCCGCGGAATCGGTGTGGCACAAACGGCCACCGAGCGCTCGATTCCCGCGCGCGTTATTCCGACCCCCACGACTGTCAGTCCCGAACTGCGGAAAGTGATTGCCCCGGCGTGGCAAGGGAACGCCAACGCGCCGAAATTGACGAACGAACAATGGAAGGCGCTGGCGAAGCAGGCGGACGAGGCGGAATTGAAGACGTTGGATGCGATGAAGAGTCAGTTCCACGTCACAGTGACCGAGCAGAAGGTCGGCGGCGTTCGCGTCTACGACGTGAAACCTGAGAAGATCGCCGATGAGAACCGCCGGCGCTTGCTGGTGCATGTGCACGGCGGCGCTTACGTTTTCTCCGGAGGGGAGGCTGCCACTCCCGAGGCGATTTTGATGGCGCACTTCGGCAACATCGAGGTCTTATCCGTGGATTACCGCATGCCGCCCGATTTCCCGTTTCCAGCGGCGCTCGACGACTCCGTTGCGGTGTGGAAAGAAGTCGTGAAGTCCCACCGCCCGAAGAACGTGGGCCTATTCGGCACCTCGGCGGGTGGAGGTCTGACGCTGGCCACTGTGATCAAACTCAAGGAATTGGGAATAGCGCTTCCGGGCGCGCTGATGGCGGGAACGCCCTGGTCCGATCTGACGAAGACCGGCGACACTTATTTCACGAACGAGTTCGTAGACAACGTTCTTGGAACCAATGACGGCCTGCTGGATGCGGCCGCCAGGCTTTATGCGGGCAGTCACGACCTGAAAGAGCCGCTGCTTTCGCCGGTTTACGGCGAGCTCTCGCGATTCCCGCCGACGATCCTGATCTCCGGCACGCGCGATCTATTTTTGAGCAATACGGTGCGAGTACATCAAAAGCTATTGCAATCCGGCGTCCGGGCGGAACTGCTCGTTTTCGAAGGGGAATCGCACGCCCAGTACGAGTTCGCGACAACGGCGCCCGAGTGCGCCGCCGCGTTCCAGGAAGTCGGCCAATTCTTCGACAGAAATCTCGGGAAATAGGCGAACGGACGCGGCCTTCCACTTAAACAGCTAAACTGGCAAGGTACACTTGCAAGTTTACCTGTCGTTGTGTAACGATGGAATTGCCGTGCCGCGCAAGCCCCTTGACATCGACGTCGTCGACTTTATTCAAGCCGTTGGATTATTGGTGCGCCGCGTGCGCGCAGCGGCGGCCTCGCACGAGCTTTCCTTGACCGAGGCCGCCGTCATGACGCGCCTGGCGAAAGACGGGCCCGCCACCATCGCCGATCTGGCGCGCGCGGAAAGCATGAAACCGCAATCGATGGGAACCACCATCGCAGCACTTGAGGAAATGGGCATGGTGGAGCGCACGCCGCATCCCACCGACGGCCGCCAAGTGAATATCGAACTGACCGCAAGAGGCGCCGCGGTGCGAAAGAGCACCCGCGAAGCAAAACGGACATGGCTCGCCCAGGCCGTCGCCGGGCTCGACGAACAGGAACAGCGAACCCTGTTTGAAGCGGGCGAGATCATCAAGCGCCTGGTGGAGAA
>JBEKHQ010000131.1:0-6831 GCA_050012195.1 Bryobacteraceae bacterium
AGCGTCGGCGACCGGACCTGCGGCTTATTCGTTCACTCAGCGGAACATGCCGAGCAGGTATGCGACGAGGAGGATCACTAGTATTGTTCCCAGCCCGATTCCGGCGCCTCCACCGGGACCCCAGCGGGAATGACCGTAGTACCCTCCGCCGGCGCCAAAAACCAACAACAAAACGATGATGAGTATCAGCATTGTCGTTCTTCCTTTCTTAGGAATCTGAAGCTGAGCGCTAAGATCCGGTTCATTTACTTCTACTTCTCAAACACCTTTTCAACCTGCCCGACTTTCTTTTGGATTTTGCCGGTGATTTTTTCGGCTTGGCCTTCGGCCTCCAAGTTGGGGTCGTTGGTTACCTTTCCCGCAGTCTCCTTGACCTTGCCTTTCACTTCATGCAACTTACCTTGGATCTGATCCGTTGTACTTGGTTTCATATTTCCTCCTGATGGCATCGGGTCTGCGCGCCAACTCCTTCGCGGAGTCGTGCTAGCCCGAACCCTCGCTAAGAACGAAGCATCTTTAAGGCCACTAAGGGACAGCCTCTGGAATCGCTTTGAGCTGGTCGAGTTGTTCGTGCAGCTTCGCCAGTTCGGCTCTTCCTTTGTCCGTGGACTCGGCGGGAAGAGATTGGTTCGGGCCGTTATAGTACGCCAGGAGATTCTGGCGAAGGTCTGGTTTCACAGTGGCGAACTGCTTTTCCGCCAGCTTTCCCACCAACTTCGCATAGGCTTCATCGGCTCCCTTGTACTTGCCGGCCACGGTCGGTTCGCCTAGGTCGATGTTCTCGTTCGGCAGCTCCAGCTGGACACTGTCCGCGTTTGCCAGCAGCGCCCGGTAGCGATCAACAGCCGAGTTGAAGCTGGCCATAAATAGCTTCTCCACTTCCGGAGTTGGCGTGCGGATCTTGAGCGCCCTGAACGGACCCACCTTCGGTATGATCCGGAACAGGAAAGTCAGCAATTCTGTCCCAAAACCAGGCTTGTGGTACTCCGTTCCCCACTCCTTTTCATAACTCGAGCGGGACAGATTGTAGAGAAACTTCTTGCGTGTAATGCCGGGAATCTCTTTCTGAAGCTGGTCCTTCTTGAGGGTCCATGCCACTCGCGTCATGGCCGGAACGATGGAGCTGACGGTATGCCGATAAGATCCGAATGCGAGGGTCTCGTTTCCGAACACGTCCTTCATTTCAATGCCATACGTGTCCTGGAACGCGCGCTCCAGCACGTCCTTGGATACTTGAAATCCGATGAAACTCCGATACTGGTCCGGCGCGTATCGCCCCGCGGCGACCTGGACTACGTCGAAGCCGAACTCCGTCCGAATGTGCGCGGCAGGGTTATCCCAATAAGTCACATCATTGCCGAATTCCTGCCTCAGTTTGGGAAATAAAATCGGCACCGCGCGGTTCGTGGCGATGCGATGCCCCTCGGTATCGGCCACATAGTGTTCCAGAGCGCCGAGCGCGAATGCATATTCGTCGATGTCCTGGGAGTCACGGATCAGCGCTGTGATGAAATCTCCCGTGCGGACGTAGTGTGTGAGATCGCTGAAAAGGCGGCTGCCGAACGGATAATATCCCATGTCCTGAATGATGCAGCCCCCGTACGCATAAGCATGCGCTTGTTTCAGTTCTTCCGGGGTAGCGTCAGGGAATCGTTTTAGCAGGAGCTTACGGATGGATGCGTCCCAAACGGCGTCAATGATCGCTTCATGAGTGAGGACGGTGTAAGCGGGCGAGAGCGTCGCGGAGAGCAGGACCGCCAGAACCAGGCGCTGGATTCCAAAGAGCCTGGTCCATTGGCG
Source organism: Bryobacteraceae bacterium (assembly GCA_050012195.1). Lineage (GTDB taxonomy): Bacteria > Acidobacteriota > Terriglobia > Bryobacterales > Bryobacteraceae > Palsa-89. Next base: position 1,801 of record JBEKHQ010000131.1, read on the forward strand.
GCCCTTCGCGGCGCTAAAGCATGACTGTAATGGCAATCGCTTCGCCCGGTTGCGTGCGGTTGTAAAGGTAATACCCATTGTCATAGCCAACATAAACATCGTCGACGGCATACCAGTTTTGGGCCCAGTCTTGTGGCCACGGGTCAACCATCATGAACGTATAGCCGCCGTACTGGAATTGCGGGTAACCCCCAACTATGATGGGTTGGCTCTCGATGCGAAACCAGTGCCCCACGCCGAAATGGAGACTGAAACTAGCTTCTGGAATATAGTAACCGCCGTAACCGCCGCGCTGTCCCCAAGTGCGGTGATCGCCCCGCCAATTGGAGGAACGATCCTGCTGCCACGTAGCATGTTCCTGCCAAGAACCCTGCGGATGCCAACTGGCCTGTTGTTGCCAAGCTTGCGCCTGCTGGTTGCTGCGCTGCGGAGGACTATAGCTGCTTTGCCGGCCGGCGGGAGCGGCAGTCTGTGCGGGTTGCTGTTGCTGAGCGCGCTGCACTTGCTGTTGCTGCGGTCGGGGCTTAGCTGCCGTCGCCGGGCTCGCTGTTTCCTGCTGCGGCCGCGGCTTGGCTGCGGTTGCCGGACGCGCTGTTTCCTGCTGTTCTCGCTCCTGAGGCTTGGCCGCCGTTGCCGGACGGGCCGCACTCTGCTGTTTCTTGGCTGCTGTAGCCGGGCGCGCCGTTTCTTGCTCTGGCTGCGGCTTGGCTGCTGTCGCGGGGCGCGCAGTCTGCTGTTGACGTGCTGGCGCCTTAGCCGCTGCCGCCGGGCGCGCTGCATCCGGCTTTTGCCGTTCCTGCGGCGCCGCTTGCTGCTTGGGCTCCTGAGCGCGCGCCTGTTGCTTGGGCTGCGCTTGTGGCTTCGGCTGCGCCTGTTGCTTGGGCTGCGCCTGCTGCTTGGGCTGCGCCTGTTGCTTTTCAGGCTGCTTTTCTTCTCGCTTTTCCTGCGCGTAAGCTTGGACAAGGGTTCCGGAAAGCGAAACCATGCTGAGCAAGCTCATAAGTTTAAGAAATTTCATATCGACCTTCTTTGGTTTGGATTTTTTTCTTGATGGCCTTAACAGCGACTACAGCCGCCCGGCCAGTTGGTTGTCGTGTTCCGACTGCTTGAGAGCGCGAGACCACTCATCGGCCTGCGTTTCGGCTTCGGCCCTCGCGATTCCATAGCGCTCTTGAATCCGTCCGATCAACTGATCCTTCTTGCCGGCGATAGTCTGCCAGTCATCGTCGGTGAGTTTGCCCCAGCGCTCGCGCGCGGATCCTGTAAACTGTTTCCACTTGCCTTCGATTTGATCCCAATTCATGCGTTCTCCTCTTCGATGAGCCGTCGCTGGCAATTCACATCCGCCAACGGCGATATCCCCAGCCTCCACCGCCGAGAAGAAACAACACCAAGAGAACGATTAGTAGAGTTTCCATGACTCCTCCTGGGAATGCAAGAGCAAGTATCGCGCCATTGCTAATTAGCGCGGCGCCAGGCTCGATCTCAAGGGAAGTCGCTGAGCGGCTTCAAAGATCTTTGCGCGAGATCTCCAGCTTCCGCATCATGGCGTTTAAGGTGGTCCGCGGCAATCCGAGACGCGTCGCCGCGGTGCTAACCACACCCATGGTCTCTCGCAGAACACGAATGATGTGTTCCCGCTCCACTTCCGCCAGCGTGCCGGCCGTCGTCGCATCCACGGCGTCGGCGCGGATTTCAGCCAAGGGAGCCCGAAGGTTGGGGCCGCGAGAGAGAATGACCGACCTTTCGATGAAGTTCTCGAGTTCCCGCACGTTCCCCGGCCACGGCCAGTTCACCAGGGCTTGCATGGTATCGGAGGGGATCTTGTCAATCTGCTTGCTCATCAGGGCCGAATACGTTTGTACGAAGTGACGAGCCAGTACGGGTATGTCCTCTGGGTGCTCTCGCAGCGGAGGTATGGTAATCGGGAACACCTTCAACCGGTAATAGAGATCGCTGCGGAAAAGCTTGTCGCCCATCATCTGCGTGAGATTGCGGTTGGTAGCCGCCAGCAGGCGGACATTAATGGGGATGGTGCGGGTGCCTCCCAGTCTCTCGAACTCCTTCTCCTGCAAAGCGCGAAGCAATTTGGGCTGAAGTTCCAAGGGAATGTCTCCCACTTCATCCAAGAACAAAGTTCCCTGGTGGGCCATCTCAAAGCGCCCGATCTTCTGCGATAAGGCGCCGGTGAAGGCTCCTCTCTCATAGCCGAACAGCTCGCTTTCCAGAAGGCCCGTGGGGATCGCCGCGCAGTTCAGAGTGATGAAAGGACGATTCCGGCGGGAGCTGAGCTTGTGGATGGCGCGCGCCACCAGTTCTTTCCCCGTGCCCGTTTCTCCGAGGACCAACACGGTGGCGTCGGTGGGCGAGACAATTTCCACCTGTCCCATGACGCGCTTGAGAGCCGCGCTGGCGCCCACAATCTCGGCGAATTCATGCGACGCGCCGGGCTCGTCCGCGATTTTCTCGGCGCGCTCCCGTTCGGTGATGTCCTGCACAAAAGTAATCCATCGAAATAGAGAGGGCAGGATGGCATTCGCGACCAGGACGCGCACCCGGCTTCCGTCCTTGCGAATGTATTCCTTTTCAAAGGGCGTACACGCTCCATGCAGCAGGCCCTCTTCATGGGCGCGTTCATCCAGAGACAGATATTCCGGCGCTGTGATATCAGACCACTGCAGCAGCCCGGCGGCTAAATCCTCGCGGCTGTATCCCACCATGCTGAGAAACGCGTCGTTTGCGTCAATAATTCGGTCGAACTCGCCCGAGACGATGCCGGCGATGGTCGATTCCGCGGGAGGGTGTTGGGGACCTGCTCGCTTGTGTAGTAGCGCTTCGTCGGTCCGGTGACGCGTGCTGAAGTCCCGCACCAACCTGGCAAAGCCGCGCGGTTCGCCCCTTTCGTCTCTCACCACCGTGGTCAGCGCATTCGCCCAGAACCGCGATTCATCCTTTTTCTTGTGCCATCCCTCGGTTCCGGTCTGAGGTTCGGAAGCCCCCATTTTCAATCCGTCGTGGGAGTTGAGGCGAACGCCGTCGTCGGAGCACAGGCGGCTCACATGTTGGCCCAGGATTTCTTCTCGCTTATAGCCGTAAACGCGCTCGGCCCCCGAGTTCCACTCGACGACGATTCCGTCGTTATCGAAGGACAAGAATGCGTAATCCGCGCCCGCCGCCGGCTTCTCATTTCCGGCGGAATTGTCGTGCAACGCCACGACGTGAAGTCCCGGCAGGACGTCGCTCCTGGTAGTGAGGTGAAGCTTGCTTGGCGCTGCCAGATCGGCAAGCCGCTGGCCGATTATCTTGCTCATCGAAAGTCCGAGCAGTTTGCGAGCACCCGGACTGGCGGCCAGACAGCGGCGGTCATTGTCCGCGATCAGCAACGGTTCGGATTGGTGAGAAACTATAGCTCGAAGCTGGAGCTCAAGTTCCTTGAAGCCATCGTTAACGAGCCAGCCCGTGGCTTCTTGCGTTGAGGCTGCGGAGTGCATTGCTTTCTCCTTCGCCCCGTCTATCAAGGGAAGCCGTGTGGTCTATGAGACAGAGGTCTCAAAAAACAGCGGGAGCCGAGATCGGCGGTCAACTGGAGTATAGCACCGATTTATGAACTTTCTGCGAACGGTTGATCGCATTTGGTCATTCGACGCCCCATGGTCACTGGCTTGCTGAGTGGCCTCAATGGCTTGCGGGATACAGTGGAATCTGCATATTTTTTTGCATTGGGCAGTCGATTGCCTTGTATTCCGTTTGAGGAGTACCCAAAATGCCTTTGCTTAACTTGGTTGTCGTATTGATTGTGGTGGGCGTGGCGCTGTGGCTGGTGAATCGCTACATTCCGATGGCGTCCAGTATTAAGACGATTCTCAACGTCGTCGTCGTAGTTGCCGTGTGCGTTTTTGTCTTGAAGTCCGCGGGACTTTGGGGTGATGTTACTAGCTTCCGAATAGGGCACTGACGGGTCTGGTCCCGTTTGGCCGTATGAAACGCAAGGAAAAGCAGGATTTCGATCCCAAGGGCTTTCTAGACAAAGCCGATAAAGGGAGAACGCTCAAGGAGCACCAGAAAGACGAGCCGGTTTTCGTACAAGGCGAACCGGCGGATGCGATTTTTTATATCCAGAAAGGCAAGATCAAGCTCACGGTTGTCTCCCATCAGGGCAAAGAAGCGGTGGTTGCAATTTTGAGCGCCGGCGATTTCTTCGGCGAGGGATGCCTGGCCGGCCAGTCTCTCCGCATGGCCACCGCCGCCACCATGTCCGAGTGCTCGATCATGCGCCTGGAAAAGGCCGCCGTCCTGCGTCTGCTCCAAGCCCAGCCCACATTTTCCGAGTTGTTCCTGCACCATCTACTCTCCCGCAACATTCGGATTGAGGAAGACCTGGTGGATCAGCTTTTCAACTCGAGTGAAAAGCGGCTGGCGCGGGTGCTTTTGCTGCTCGCCAACTTCGGCAAGGAGAGCAAACCGGAGCCGGTGATTCCCAAGATCAGCCAGGAGACTCTGGCCGAGATCGTCGGCACCACTCGCTCCAGAGTCAGTTTTTTCATGAACCGATTCCGCAAGCTCGGGTTTATTCAATACGACGGCAAAAACGCCGCCGGCCTGGAAGTTCACAGCTCTCTGCTCAACGTCATCCTGCACGATTGACGACGAGGGAATCCAGCGCGTTGTCGCTGTCGCTCCAGGCTTGCAACTGCTCGATCACCGCGTCCACCAGCGGCCCGAGCGCGTCCCGAACGGGCGGCGTTAAATCCGCAACCCACTCCGTCGACAGCGGCTGAACGCCCAATACGACGACCTCCTCCGGGGAGTCTCCCAACAGATGCATCGCTACCATCAGGTCCGCGAATCCGAGCTGATGGACGCTCGCCTTTCCGGGCAAACCGTCCAGCGCCTTGCCTTTGAAACAGAGCAGCGCGCCGGGCGGCTCGCCTGCGTCCACCGCATCCACCACCAGTAACCTGGGGAATCCCGAGATATGGGGAAGCAAGCTCAAACCTTGCGTGCCGCCGTCCAGCATGACCACCCCCGGGG
>JBEKHQ010000132.1:0-6828 GCA_050012195.1 Bryobacteraceae bacterium
AGCGGCAGCCTGACCCTGCCCATTGGTTCTTACCGTCTGCGAGCTTTTGCCGCCGGGAAACAATGCGCTGGGGCCGTTGAGCGGAAATCGGAATACCACTTCGGCGCCTTCCACCGGGCGGTCATTTTGATCGGAAATCGAGACCACCAGGGGCGCCATGATCTTGCGTTCGAGATCGTTCATTTCGTCTTTGCCGGCCAGCGTAATGATTTTCAGTCCCTGCACCACGGGCAACGGCGCCGGCGCGGGAGGTTGGGCGGGGGGAGTACTGGGAGTTTGCGGAGTAGCCGGTGTCGGCGCGGGAAGGGGCGGCGCCTGCTGGTCGGCAAGAACCGGCGTTAAGACCATGAGAAAAGCAAGAACCTGCGCCAGGCAGCGCTCGATTCGCAGACTTCTCTTTCGAGGGTTTTGCATTCTCTTTGGATTCCTCAGTTTAGCATCGTGGCTCTGGGGAGCGATTTAAGTCATTGTACAGCAAGGAAAATGATGTACGGTATGATCGGGAGCGCAATGGCTTGGAAAGTGGTCCAGAACGCTCTGGTATACGATCGGGGCACGTAGACGATATCATTCGGCAATAAAGGGACGTCATTGTCTTTGCCGTCGAAGATGCGCTTCACGTCCACCTCGATCGCGTAGCGGCGGTTGGTGTTGAGGACGGGGCGGAGAATTCGGACCTTGCCTCGCGCCGAATCTTTTGTAAATCCCCCGGCCAGGCTCAGCACCTGGGCGATCGAGATAGACTCTCGCTCGCCCATCTCGATGGCGTTTGAGCGGAGTACCTCGCCGCTTACGTATATCTGCTCGGCGCGTTCGACCGAAACCACGTCGTAGGGTTGCAGCAAAATATCTTCGGCCGGATTCACGTTTTCGCGCAGGCTACCCATGCTGATCTCGACGGTGCTGATCTTCTTTTCCGGATCGTCGATCGCGCCAGGAAGGGGGATGGTTCCGTATTCGGCGCGGCGGGTCACCTTGATATGCCGGCTGGCATTGGGTTGGAGGCCCCCGATCGCGGCCAGCATCTCGACCAAGGTTCGGCGACCTTGCAAGGGATAAATCCCCGGAGCTTTGAACGCCCCGACAAAGAATACGGGCTCGCTGCGAAATTGAACCACGCTGATGATCACCTGAGGATCGCGAATATACTCGCGCAGCCGCTGCACGAGATCGGCCTCCAACTCCTGAACGGTCATTCCGCCCACATGCACTCGGCCCAGCAAGGGCATGTTGACGTTACCGTCGGCGTCGATGCGGAAAGGCTTCTCGTTGATCTCGTCCGCGTTCGGCGCCCGAACCAGAATCTGATCGTTAGAGCCCAAGACGTAATTGGGACGGATGTTGTCCTGAGGCAAGTCCCGCAGCGGTCGAGTCGGCGTCTGGGTTTGATTCGGAACGTCTTGAGGGTTCTGACCGGTGTCCTGGCCGGTCGGCGCGGGGGTCGGCTGCGCACCGAGCATAAGGCTAATCGCCAACCAGGAGCACAACAACACCAGGGATCGCCAGTTGCTAGTCGAAAACATCCTTCTTTCTCCTATCGAGCCCGGAAACAAGCGACCCGGCGCGACGCTTCCGAATCGCGGCTGAGGCTACCCGGCAAAATCCACTCAAGTGCCTGGAAATATGTGGCTTCACCGCCGCAAATGCTCTTTCATAAGGTTGACGGATTCCTTGACATTTGTCAACACGAAACCAGTCCGCGACTGCGCTCGACGGATTCACCGAACATGCTGCTATGTCATAGTGATCGGACGAAAGCCGTCGCAACATAAGAGGCTCTAGGGCCGGCTCTGTCCGCGAGGTTCGCGTCCCAGCGGAGAATCCAGCTAAGCCGCGCGCAGATATCTCCAGTAGATTCGCGCGACGTCTCGGAAGGCGACCAAGAAGTCTCCGGGCTTGACCTTGGAGCCCTCGACATCTTCCCACGAGTCGAGTGGAAATTCGTAGATTCGATCCGCGGCTAGCGCGGGTGATCCAAGCTGGGAGATGAAGCGAGCGAGAATCTCGACATCAAAGACCCAGCGGCTGAGAAAGCGCTCCGCTGTAAGCGGGCGAGTGTCCGGGTTCGCGCGGAAAATCTTGGCGCCGCACTGGGTGTCGTAGATGGGCAACCGCAACATCACGGACACGACCGTGGCGAACACCCTGCCCAGGTAGTGGCGCGCCGCGCGGCGGCGCACGTTGCGCCCCAACAGCTTAACGCGCGAACCGAAAACCATGTCGATGCCAGGCCTGGCGCGGAACACTTCCATGAATTGCGGAATGGCTTCGAGCGGAGTAGCGAGATCAGCGTCCCAGAAGCCGACGAATTCGGCGCTGTGCTCGAACGCGTAGTTGATTCCCAAACGGACTGCTTCGGCCTTACCCTGGTTGCTGGGCGCTTCGAGGATGACTACCTGATTCTCGAATCCGCGCTGCACGTCCCGCAGCCGTTCAATGGTATTATCACGACTACCGTCATCGACGAACACCAAGCTGACATCGGAGCCGGGCAGGAATTGGCGAAAGCGGGCGACGGGCAGCCGCAAACCTTCGTTGAAACACGGTACCACCATCGTGAGCCGCATGTCGCTCACGCCGGTATGACATCCGAGTGAGACTTCCGGTAATTTTTCCGGGGCGACGGCCCGCTACGATGCGGCGCCAGACACGTTCCCGCTAGATTGGACTGATACATTGACCGACCGGCCGCACCCAACTTCTGTCCACTTCAGCCGACACCGAACGCCGCAGCAGATGAATGGATACGACCAATCGGCACTGCCCCTTGACGTCGTCCAAAATTCCTTCGAACCCGGCCAGGGGCCCGTGTTCAATCAAAACGTTTTGGCCTACTTGGAGGAAGGGCCACGGTCTTATCAGCAATCCCGATTGCACCATGGCGCGGATTCTTTCGATCTCGTGCTCCGGAATCGGGGCGGGCGTTTTTCCGAAGCCCACCAAGCCCACCACGCCTGGCACGGAAAGCACTGGAAGCCGATCGTTGGGGTTGAACCGGCAAAAGACGTAACCGGGAAACAGAGGCTGGTCTATTTCCTTCCTGCGATCCGACCGGATCCGTTCGCTCTTGTAAGAGGGAGTGAATTCCTGAATGCCGCGACCGCGCAGGTGCGACGCCGCAGTCCGCTCGTAGTTGGATCGAACCCTGGCCGCGAACCACGGCAACGCGCCCGGATAAGGTATGCCGGGGGCACCCAATGGCAGGCCCTTTTGCTCTTCAATCATCCCGAAGTCATTTTTAGGTTGACGGATGGCTTAAAATTTGTCAACATTCTTAAAGTGCTAGTACCAATGTTACTAAGGTACTATATGTTGAATTGTCCTCAGATCAGCGTCCTCCCCCGGCAAGCTGAGGCAAAAGGTGCAGGCGGAAGATGGGCTTTGCTACGTGTTTTGAAGCGGATCAATTAGGGTGAACGAGCGATGGTAGCAAGAAGCCGCAAGTACTACCTTAATCATACGGACTCCACCATGGACGCGAGAAATCACTTATATCACGGCATTGTATGTATTTCGATCGCCTTGGCCAGCCTGGCCGGCAGCGGTCCAGCGCAGGCTCAGACGAGCGCCGCGCCTGTCTATCTGACGCTTTCCCCGGGGTCGATGACTGTACCCGAGGCTACGCTAACCCTGGGCCAAACCCAAAAGCTGATGTTCGTGGTGGGCGGCCTGGTCGCCACCGACGTGACGTGGTCGCTGATCCCGAACCTTGGCAGCATTAACGGCGATGTCTATACCGCGCCGGTGCATTTATACGAGCCGGAAACAGTTATTCTATATGGACAAAGCAGCGGGCAGACCGCGCTGGCCATCCTGAATCTCTCGAACACGAGCGCGCCGGCGCCTCTAGCGCCGCTCACCGTTGCGCCTTCCAGCGCCACGCTAAGCGCCGGACAGACCGTTCAATTTAGCGCCACGGGCGTCCTCTTTACGCCATACCTGTGGACGATCTCACCGCCCGTCGGCAGCATTGCCAACGGACGTTACACGGCTCCGGCTACGATCACCTCCGCGCAGACGGTAACGGTCACGGCGATTAACAGCGCCAACACGGCCCAAACCGGCGTAGCCACCGTTTCTCTGGCGCCGACCGCTCCGCCCGTCGCTCCGCCGACGGCGTCGGTCGCTCCGACCTCGGCAAGCCTGAACCAGAATACTTCAAAGCAGTTCGCGTTCTTGATCAACGGCGTGCCGCAAGGCAACGCGATATGGTCGGCCGTTCCGCCCGTAGGATCGGTAATCAACGGGCTCTACACCGCGCCTGCGTCGGTGACCACGCAGACCAGCGTGACCCTGATTGCGACCAGCGAAACCAATTCATCGTTGACGGCGAGCTCTTCGGTCACTTTGATTCCGTCCAAGCCTTCGACCGTCGCTCCGGTCAGCATCACGGTGGTTCCTGGCTCGGTAACGCTGACTCCCGGCGAATCGAGTTCTTTCATCGCAAATGTAACCGGAACGAGCAATACGTCGGTAACTTGGTCCATGAGCCCTCCGGTGGGAACCTTGAACAACGGGATTTACACGGCGCCCGCCACGGTGACCGGTCTGCAGACGGTCATTTTGACCGCGACCAGCAACGCCAATCCATCCTCGTCCGCGAAAGCCTCGGTGGTGTTGGTTCCGGTCACGAACAGCATGTCGGTAAGCCCCGCTCAAGTTTCGCTCTCGGCGTCGAAAACGCAGCAGTTCACGGCCGCAGTGACCAATTCGAGCGGGCTCGGGGGCAGCGCGCCGCCGAGTGTGACCTGGTCGATCAGCCCGGTTCTCGGCAGCATCAGCTCGAGCGGGGTGTATACCGCGCCCAGCTCGATTTCTTCGCAGCAAACGGTGACGATCACGGCGACGAGCACGACCTTGACGGCCTCGGCTTCGGTAACGCTAACGCCATCGGGGACGACGCAACCCACCGGCGGCAGCACCAGCATTGTATTGCCAGTGGAAATCATGGGACCGGCTGGAACCACGAGTTCGGTCACCTTCAACATTCCGTCAGGCTCGAATCTGAGCGGCCAACTCGAGCTCTGGCTTCAAATTCACGGGCTGAAGTATCAGACCGAAGCCAGCGTTCAAGTGAACGGTGGGAGCTGGCTTCCGATCAATAACTCGACGGTCACTTTACTGGGGTCGGCTGCCGCCTATGGAGGCATTGGCGGTGGATTTTCGACTCTGACCCTCACCATGAACTTGCCGGCGGGGTCGATTACATCGGGAAAGAACACGTTAACCTTCCAATTTAATGGAACCGATGGAGTGACCAGCGGGTTCAGGGTTCTAAATTTGAACGTCCTGGCGAGCGGCAGCCAACTGATTTCGCAAAGCAGCTTCACGTTGGACGATCCATCCACCTGGCAACCGCCGTTGAATGATGCCTCGGACATTTCCACCGGCGAAACGCTTTGGAAGAGCGCGCACCTGATCAACGCCAGTGGCTCCGCTATCCAAGCGCATTGCGGCGACTGCCACACCGCCGACGGCCGGGATTTAAAATACTTCAACTATTCCAACAATTCCATTCAGGCGCGAGCGGTATTTCACGGCCTCTCGGCGCAGCAGGGCCAACAGATCGCCAGCTACATCCGGTCGCTGAATACTCCGGCGCCATCGACCGGTCGTCCGTGGAATCCGGTTTATCAGCCCGGTCCGGGTCTGGATTCGCAACCAGTGGAAAATTGGGCGGCAGGCGCGGGGCTGGACGCAGTACTGGACAGCGACGCCGATATGGTGCCGTATCTGATGCCCGGCGGGAGCACCGCCAATCTGAGCGCCACCGGGTTTCTCAATCAGCGGGAAGTACCGCTAGCGCAGCAGTTACTCGACTGGAACCATTGGCTGCCGACCATTCATCCACTGGATGCTTGGGGGGCTACTTTTACTTCCAGTAAATCGAATAATCTCTACCTGTCATCGATTGCGACGCTGGTGCCCAACAGCCCGTCGTCGTATAAGGACGCGTTCTATACTCTCGCGGATTGGTCTTATTACCTTACGCTACTTCAAGGAGCGATCGAGCAGACCCCTTCCTGGAGCGACCCAACGTACGTCCAAAAGGTTTACTCCACGGGTCTTTGGTCAGCCGTGAAATTTTTCGAGGTGAACCAAGTGTTCGGTCTGGAGGGAATGCCTCAAGTGGTTTATGGTTCCACAGCAGAACTACGCGCGTGGTATGGGTCAGTGCCCTTCATGGTTTCGCCGGTCATGCTGCATATTCCAGGGAACAGCGGACAAGGAACCCCGGGAATAGCTAACGGCACCGGTATCGCTTACAACTACATCGTGCACGCCTGGGACCAATTGCAGCTCATTCTCAATGACGGCAACGGACATTTTCTAGGGGCGTCGCCGATTGACTTTGATTACGCTTACTCCGCCGTGGATTCGATTGGTGCTCGCGCCGCTCCTCAGCAAGCTCAGGGAGCCTTGATGATGGAATGGCTTACCAAGGCGTTGCAGCAATCTCAGTTCGATTCTGGGCCGCAGATTGGCTCGGGCGGCTGGAACCTCTTAACCAACGACGCTTCGCAACTGGTGATGTACCCGAACGCTCCGGCGATGTGGACCGCCGCGGGCGGGATGTCCGCTTCCCAACGGGTCGCGTTGATGAACAGCTATCTCACTCAATGGATAGCCAAGGTTACCAGTTTTACACCAGCGCAATTCGCCGCCGGCGGTTATGCCGCTCCAATAGTTGATCCCGGTGATGATAACGGTCCGTTTACTGGGGACAAAGTAGCGTTCATGATCCCGCAGTTCTTGTACTGGGGCGCTGATTCGAGTTTGGTGAATCAGGTCGTTGCGTGGGCAAGGACTGTCTGGCCGACCTACAAT
>JBEKHQ010000133.1:0-6816 GCA_050012195.1 Bryobacteraceae bacterium
AGATCTTCGAGCGACGAAAAATGAACTTCGGCGATACGGTAGGCCGTCACTTTGCCCTGCGGCGATCCGTTTACCTTGGTGAGCACCAGACGGGTGAGGCCCTTGAGCTGGTCTTCCGCCATCGGGATGTGCTCTTCTTTATAAACCCTCTCGAAGGCCTCTTCATCTTGAGGACGAGGATAGATGACAACTACTTTCACTCCGCGCGTTCCCATGCTGACCGATCAACATGTTACCATCCCGAGCCGGTGCGCGGACTAGTCCTGGCTCCCGCGGGCCTCCGCCGGCGCGCCCAGGTGGGCCGGCGCGCGTTTCCGGGCCAGCTCGTCGAAGATCTCCCCGAACGCGGGGACGCTCTTGCGGAGCGTGTCGAAGTCGCCTTTGGGAATCAGAAGCACCTCCATCGATGTCCGCGCCTCGATGGTGGCGTTGCGGGTCTTGTCGGCGAGCAGCGCCATTTCTCCGAAGTAATCGCCGGCGCGCAGGGTTGCCAGCGTGGTCCTCTCACCGTCGGCTTCCCGGATGACGTCGCATTCGCCTTTCTCGATGACGTAGACGCTGTCGCCGAGGTCGCCTTGATGAAAGATAGCGTCGCCGGGCTCGAAGTGCTGGTTCTTGATTTCGGATTCCTGCTGCATGCGGGTTTGCGCGAGGTCGGGCGGGAAAAGCAAGTGAACGAACCAGTCCATCGAAATACGGAATTTCGATTTGACGCCCGGGATTTTCATCAAATAAATAGTGCGCCAAAGGAGCCACGCGATGACGCCCGATAGCTTCACGCCGAAGATCTGCGCGACGGCGGAGCCATGTCCCAGGGATCCGAGCGTGCCCAATCCCTCGAACGCGAATGCCGAGCGCTTACCTCCGCGAATAGCGGCGGCGATGTTAATGGCGCAGGTTGTGGCTTCGCGCGTGGCGTGCTGCGCGGTGGGAGGAACGTCCTTTCCGGAAACGGTCTTGATGGCGGCGCAATCGCCCAAGGCCCAGACCTGGCCTTCGTAGCGCGCCAGTTCGAGACCGTTGTTGACCAGCAGGCTGCCCTTTTCCTTGGCGCACTCGAGCTTGGCCAGAACGGGAATCGCCACTGACGGGACGGTCGAGATAATGGTCTTGGACGGGATCTCGGAACCGGACTTCAAGATGGCCTTTTCGGACGTGGCGGCCACCAGGCGATCCTTTAGAATCAACTCCACGCCGCGCTTCCTCAAATTTTTTTCCGCAAACAAAGCCAACGGCTCGGCCATCTCCTGAAGTATGCGGTCGCGCGAATGCACCAGAACGCAGCGGATCTTTTCGGAACGGAGGCGCAGATAATCTTTCTGGACACTACGGACGAAATCGTTCAGCTCGGCGATCACTTCCACGCCCGAAAACCCGCCGCCACCCACCACGAAGGTGAGCAACTTGCGGCGCAGATCCTCGTCTTCCTCGACGTCGGCTTCCTCCAGGACGTGAATCAAGTGGTTGCGCAGGGCGATCGCGTCGGCCAATGTGCGGAAGGGTCTGGCGTTTTCGAGCATACCCGGCATCCCGTAGAAATTCGTGATTTCCCCGAGCGCGATGACCAGATAGTCGTAAGGAATCTTCTTGGGGCGAGGCCGGAATCCGGGGCTGACCGTTACGACGCGATTGTTGAGATCGATGTCCTCGACCTCGCGCATCACCAGATTGGTTCGAGGGCACAGGTTGCGAATGGGCGCCACCACGTTGGTCAAACCGATGGAGCCGGAGATCACTTCCGGAAGCATGGGCTGATAGACCCAGTAGTTTTCCCGGTTCACCAGGCAAATCTCGGCTTCGTCAGGGCGCAGAATTCGTTCCAGACAGCGCGCGGTGTAAACGCCGCCGAAGCCTCCGCCCAAGATTACTATCCGCTTACGCCCGGGGTTCATGAAATTGGGTCCAATGGGAAGTATAAGGCGGCTCGGAGGGATAGAGCAAAGCGGCCCGACACGGGAAATTCATTAGCGCGAGCATGAGCGGATGGGCTACAATGCTCCGTCAGGGAGCGCGCGGCCGCCGTTGGAACTGGAGTTGCTGCCGTCACCGACCCCCGGCAGGGCCCTTGGGGAGGCTCATGATATCCGCAAGCACGCAGTCCCAAGCCGACCCGCGGCGTGCTGATCCGCGATCGGGAAGCTGAACCCGCGCGCCCCGCGACGGCGCGTTACAGAAAGGTGGAAAATGCAGATCGCAGAAGAAATTGCCGCAACCGGAGCCAACACCGGACCGGGGCGCCCGGCCGATCCGTGCGTGATGGTCATCTTTGGCGCTTCCGGCGACCTGACGAAGCGCAAGCTGATCCCGGCGCTCTACAATCTGGCGAAGGACAACCTGCTCTCCAAGGAGTTCGCGCTGGTGGGAGTGGCTCGCAACGAGATGAACACCGAGCAATTCCGCGACATGATCTCCAAGGAGATCGGAGATTTCGCCACTACCAAGGTGGATCCGGATTTGTGGCACTGGTTTGCCCGCCGGATCTACTACATCTCGGGTAATTTCGACGACCCGGCGGTCTATCAGGAACTGTCCCGGGTGTTGGGTGAAGTGGACAAGGAGCACGGAACGCGCGGCAATTATTTTTATTACCTGGCCACTTCGCCGACATTTTTCGGAACGGTGGTGAAGCAATTGGGCGCGGCGGGCCTGGTGTCGGAAGAGCACGGTTGGCGCCGCGTGATTATCGAGAAGCCGTTTGGACGGGACTACGAATCGGCGCGCAGCCTGAATAAAGAGATCCGGGGCGTCCTGGACGAAAAGCAGATCTACCGGATCGACCATTATCTGGGCAAGGAAACCGTGCAAAACATATTGGTCTTCCGTTTCGCCAACGGAATCTTCGAACCCATCTGGAACCGGCGCTACATCGATCACATTCAGATCACGGTGTGCGAGACGGTGGGAGTGGAGCAGCGCGGCATGTACTACGACAAGGCCGGAACTTTGCGCGACATGGTGCCCAATCACATTTTTCAGCTGATTTCGCTGACAGCCATGGAGCCGCCGGTCTCTTTCGACGCCGATGTGGTGCGCGACGAGCAGACCAAAATTCTGCGGGCGCTGCAGCCGATGAACGACGAAGAGGTGCTCACGCGCACGGTGCGCGGGCAATACGGCGAGGGAATGGTCAAAGGAGCCAAGCTGGCTGCGTACCGGTCCGAGCCGATGGTGGCGCCGGATTCGCGCACCGAAACCTTCGTCGCCATGAAGCTGTTCATCGACAACTGGCGCTGGGCCGACGTGCCGTTCTATCTGCGGACGGGAAAGGCGTTGCCCAAGCGCGCCACCGAAATCGTAATCCAATTCAAGCGCGCGCCCTTTGTTCTGTTTCGTCGAACGGCGGTAAGCCAGTTGGAGCCGAATCGCCTGATCCTGCATTTGCAGCCCGATGAAGGCATCTCGCTCAGTTTCGGCGCCAAGATCCCGGGACCGGTGGTGCAGATCGGCGCCGTGGACATGAATTTCAACTACACCGACTACTTCAACGCCACGCCGCAGACCGGCTATGAACGCCTGCTGTACGACTGCATGCTGGGCGATGCGACGCTGTTCCAGCGATCGGACATGGTGGAAACGGCCTGGCATGTGGTGGCGCCGATCCTGGATGTTTGGGAGGCTTTGCCGCCGCGCCGCTTCCCCAATTACGCGGCTGGGACCTGGGGGCCTCCGGAAGCCGACGAGCTGCTCGGGAAGGATAATCGTCACTGGAGAAACGAATGATACTGGCAGGCGATATCGGCGGCACGAACTCGCGCCTGGCGTTCTTCGAGGGGACTCCGGAACATTTGACGCCGGCGGTGATCGAAGTCTTCGCCAACCGGGGCGAGAAGGGCCTGGACAGTCTGGCGGCCAAGTTTATCGCCAAGCACCATTTGACCGCGGACGCGGTTTGCTTCGGAGTGGCCGGGGCGGTGCGCGACGGGAATGTCGAAGCGACGAATCTGCCTTGGAAGGTGAACGCGCGCCAGATCGCGGGCGAACTCCACATCGACACGGTGGAGTTGGTGAACGACCTGGAAGCCAACGCGCACGGTATCGCGATGCTGGAGGAGACGGATTTCGTGGTGCTGAGCGCCGGATCGCCGAGTTCCACGGGTAATCGCGCTCTGATCTCGGCCGGCACCGGGCTCGGGGAAGCGGGTCTGGTGCCGGAGGGCGACGGCAAATATCGGCCATTTCCATCCGAAGGCGGCCACTCGGATTTCGGACCTCGCAATGAGCTGGAACTCGACCTGCTTCGTTACATGATGGGACGTTTCGATCATGTCAGCTACGAACGCGTTTTGTCCGGGCCTGGGCTACACAACATTTATCAGTTCCT
The DNA here is from genome assembly GCA_050012195.1 of Bryobacteraceae bacterium. Taxonomy (GTDB): domain Bacteria; phylum Acidobacteriota; class Terriglobia; order Bryobacterales; family Bryobacteraceae; genus Palsa-89. Next base: position 4,322 of record JBEKHQ010000133.1, read on the forward strand.
GCGGGATACCGGCCGCGGCGAAGAGCCGCCTTGGCTGGCCGAGCAAATCGCCCAAGGCGATCCGTCCGAAGTGATCGCTAAGTCGGCGCTGGAGGGGACTTCGGAAATCTGCGTGCAAGCGCTCGACGTTTTCGTGTCCATCTACGGCGCGGAAGCGGGCAACCTGGCGCTGAAGGTGCTGGCCACGGGGGGAACCTATGTGGGCGGCGGGATCGCTCCCAAGATCCTGCGCAAGCTAAGCAGCAGCGCCTTCATGAAGGCCTTCCAGTCCAAAGGTCGCTCGAGCTCGCTGATGAAGGATATTCCGGTGCGCGTGATCACCAACGACAAAACCGCGCTGCTGGGAGCGGGCCGCGTCGCGGCGTTGGCGCTGGCTGCCAAGCTGGGCCATGGGGCTTAAAGCCCCACAGCCGTCTGATTGAGTTTGGTTACTCGGTGTCGGGCAGCGCGAACGCAATGTACTCGCCCGAGTAGTTGCCGCCGCTGACGGCGACGATGATGTACTGCTTGCCGCCCGCCTGGTAGCTCATGGGTGAACCGCTCTGCGGCGCGGGCATCCAGATTGCGCCCACTTCCTTGCCGTTGGTTTTGTCATAGGCCCGCAGCATCGCGCCGCGCGGATGGGTTACTGACGTGACCAGGCTGTCGCCGAGCACGACCAGTGTCTTGGTCACCAGCAAGCCGACGCTGCCGCCCTGGCCCGTATTGCCGATGTTGATGCCCTTGAGCGCCGGGCTGTTCCGAACGTTATCGGGCGTTTCGCCATAGGGCACTTCCCACTGAATGTCTCCCTTATCGAGATTGATCGCGGAGATCACGGCGTAGGGCGGTTTGACCAACGACAGGCCGTCGACAGTTAAACCGAAACCGGGAGGTGGCGTCGTGGCCCCTCGACCACCGGCAGCCGGCGGAGGCGTGGGAGCTCGCTTGGGTTGAGGCGCATCGGCGGCGCTGCCGAAGCCCGGACCTTCGATCGGGCGCCATTGCTGATCGTTCCGGCCGGCAACGTAGTGGATGTCCGTGAAACCGGCGGGCGGAACGCGGAGGGAAATTGGAGTGACGGCGGATTGATTCGCCTGCGCATACACGATGTGCGTTTCAGGATCGTAGCCTGCGCCGGGCCAATTGGTGCCGCCGCTGGCGTTACCGAGATTCAAGCCGGCGAGCCACTTGCCGTTGGGATCGCCCACCACGGGAGGTGTGAACATTCCATCGTTACGATAGCGCGCGACGATGTCCTTGGCCTGCGCGCGCATCTCCGGCGTGAAATCGATCAAATCGTCGGGGATCTTGATGAAGTTGCGGGCGTAGGCAGGCGGCTTGGTGGGGAACGGCTGCGTCTTGGCGGTCTTCTCGCCCGGCACATCGGACTGCGCCACGGGCCGCTCTTCGATGGGCCAGACCGGCTTACCTGTCACGCGATCGAAGACGTAGAGAAAAGCCTCTTTGCTGGGCAACGCGACGGCTTTGATGGCTTTTCCGTTCACGTTGATGTCGGCGAGAATGGGCGCCGACGACAGGTCGTAATCCCAGATGGGATGATGCACAACCTGGAAATGCCACTTGCGCTTGCCGGTCTTCAGATCGACGCAAACCAGGCTTTCGCCGAACAGATTGTCGCCCGGCCGCTCTCCGCCGTAGTAATCGGACGTCGGAGATTCCACAGGCAGATAAACCAACCCGAGTTCTTCATCGACGGTCATTTGAGTCCAAACGCCGGTGTTGCCGTTGGTGGCCCAGGAACCGTTCTCCCAGGTTTCGTTGCCGAATTCGCCGGGTCCTGGAATGGTGTTGAACGTCCAGAGAAGCTTGCCGGTGTGAACATCGTAGGCGCGCACCAAGCCCTTGGTGTTGTTATGCGTGACGACGGTCATGCCCTCTTTGAAGGATGATCCGACGATCACAACGTCCTTTACGACGAGCGGTGTGGAATGCAGGCCAGCCTCGCCCGTCTCCAAGTCGATCTGCTGGCCGGTGCCGGTCACCATGCCCGTCTTCAGGTCGACGATGCCTTCCTTGCCGAACGTGTTGATCTCCTGGCCGGTGTGAGCATTCAATTCGACCAGACGATAGCCGGTGGTGACGTAAATCACGCGGTCGTCCCCGCGGCCGTCGGTCCAGTATGCCAGGCCGCGCCCCGATAGTTGCCGGGGAGCGATGGCCGCGCGAGTTCCTTCGCGCATGCTGTGCGCCCAATTCAGCTCGCCGGTTTTTCCGTCGAGCGAGATCACGGACCGGCGCGTGCCAGCGGTGACATACAGCGTGCCGTTGATCGCGAGCGGAGTCCCTTCCAACTTGAATTCCGGCCGAGTGCCGAGGTTGTCGGTCTTGAATCGCCACGCCACTTCGAGCTTGTTGAAGTTGGAGGCGTTAATCTGATCGAGCGGCGAGTACTTGGAACCCTTCTCGTCGGCGGTGTAATAGGGCCAGTCGCCTTTCTTGGTGGAAGGCACGTAGCCGTTGCCCTGGCCGGAGGCGCTGACGGTAATCCACAC
>JBEKHQ010000134.1:0-6812 GCA_050012195.1 Bryobacteraceae bacterium
CGCCAGTAACTGTCAGGGTTAATGAAAACAAGTATGGGGCGGTTGACTGGGCGCGTCTGTTCAGAATTGCTCACAGCCGCTTGATTGGACGATCTATTCCACTGGCGCGGAAATCGCCGCTGCGGACAAATTGAATTTCTTCATCTTATAGCGCAAGGTGTCGCGTGAAATCCGCAACAAACGCGCGGCCTGCGTCTGGTTGCCGGCGCTGCTTTCGATCGCCTGCATGAGCAGACGGCGCTCCTGTTCAAACAGCAATGACTTGCCGCCGCCTTGGCATGGACCGAGCGTGGCGCCGGCCCTGGCGGCAAAGGCGAGTTCACCAATTGGGGCCGAGATGTGTAAACTCTCCGGCTGAATCCAAGCCGTGTCTTCCAGGATCATCGCGCGCTCGATGGCGTTGCGCAGTTCTCGCACGTTGCCGGGCCAGTTGTACGCCAACATGTGGTTTTCGGCCTCCGGCGAGATTCCCCCGATCCGCCGCTTGAACTTGGCGTTGTATTGCTCGACGAAATAGTGCGCCAACGGCAGGATGTCTTCCGGTCTTTCCCGTAGGGGCGGCACCACCAGCTGGATAACGTTAAGACGATAGTAGAGGTCCCGCCGGAAAGCTCCTTCCGTCACCGCTTCACGCAAGTTGCTGTTGGTGGCGGCCACAACGCGGATGTCCACATGGATGTCCCGCAGACCGCCCAGCCGCCGGAAGGTCTGGTCTTCGAGCGCGCGCAGGATCTTGACTTGCAGCGCCAGCGGCATCTCGCCGATTTCGTCCAGGAAAAGAGTTCCCTTGTCCGCCAGTTCAAACAGCCCACGCTTTTGCGCTCGCGCGTCCGTGAATGCGCCCTTCTCGTAACCAAAAAGCTCGCTCTCGAGCAGAGCTTCCGGAATTGCGGCGCAATTGATCGCCAAGAACGGTTGGGATTGCCTCAGACTTTGACAGTGCAGCGTCTTTGCGATTAGATCTTTGCCGGTCCCGTTCTCGCCCTCCAGGAGAATAGACGTTGCCTCGCTGACAGCCACCTTGCGGATGAAGCTAAGCAAGTCGAGCATGACTTTCGATTCGGCAATGATCGGGCCGACGGAGGCTTGAGGTTCACCCGTAATGTTTTTGATGGTCGCAACCACGCCTTCGATTACATTGGGATCGTCGCGGATCTGTATCGCGCGGACCACTACCGCGCGCTGCCGTCCATTCTTTAAGTCGAGATTGAAAGTGCCGCTTTCGAGACCGGCCGATCGGCTGACCGCCGGCGGCGTGCCTAATCCAGCATCCCAGGCGGCGCGGTGAAAGAGATCATGACAGCTTTGGCCGATGATCTCGTCGGCCAACATCCCGAAGAGGCGTTCGGCGGCGTGATTGACCCCGACAATTTGGAAGTCTCGGCCGTACAGCAGAACGGCGTCGGAAAGCTGGTTGAACATCGCCTCCAGAATCGACGACCGCTCGGCGCGCGCAAGCTGCGCCACTAAGCTCTTTTCGATCAAGCCGTCGCGCGCGCAGGCCATTAGCCGTCCTTTCCTGCTAGAGAAACCAACGGATCGATTATCAGGGACTGTGCGCCGCCAAATCTGTTCAAAATTGCTCACATCGTGGAGGCCCGCCGGCGGCTTGACCATTAGCGGTCAAATGACCAAATAAGGTCGCTAGGGGCCTCGGCGGCCGGCTGGCGAATTCTTCAAAAAAGGGACATATTCCGCGTATAATGGCGCTTACAACAATATGGCTTTAAGCGTGCCCAAGATCGGCGATTCCCTATGTGCCTGGCGGTTCCTGGAAGAGTTCTGAGCGTCGAAGGCGGAGATCCCGCCTTCCGCAACGGTCAGGTGGATTTCTGCGGAGTGCAAAAGACGGTGAATCTGGCGCTGACACCCGACGTCGTCGCCGGCGACTTCGTGCTGGTACATGTCGGCTTCGCTGTAACCAAGGTAGAAGCGGCGGATGCTACGCGTACGTATCAATATTTGGCCCAGATCGGAGCCATCGAACAAAGGAGCAGCCCTTGAAGTAGTTGGACGAGTTAAACGCGATTGTCGTGAGTCCCAATGGAGGTATCCGGTCATGCACGAAATGGGCATCGCTTGCTCCGTCCTGGAAGCGGTTCATGAGGAACTGCGGCGCTACCCAGGGCAGCGGGCGTCGAAAGTCGGGCTGCGGATCGGCGAGTTCGCCGGTGTGGACCCGGATTCCTTGCGGTTTTGCTTCGAGGTGATCGTACGAAGTTCCGAAGCCGCGCCGCTCGGTCTAGAGATCGAATTTGGGGGAGACGGACGGCGGGGCGACGAGTTGGAGATCGCCTATATCGAGTTCGAAGACATAAGCGCGGAGGTGCTCACATAAACCGGGTGGCGTTAGAGAAAAGCGTTCTCAGCGAGAACAACCGGATCGCGGCGGAACTGCGTGAGGCTCTCCGCGCGACCGGCGCATTGGCTTTGAACTTCATCAGTTCCCCCGGTTCGGGCAAGACGGCGCTGCTAGAAAAAACGCTGGAGCTGCTTCCCCGTCCGACGTCGGCCGTGGTTCTCACCGGCGACATCCAGACAGACAACGACGCTCAGCGGTTGCTGCGCTACGGCTACCCGGTGCGACAGATCACTACCGGCGGCGCGTGTCACCTGGACGCGGCCATGGTGGAAGATCATCTGCGAGGCTGGCCGGAACAAGACTTCGAATTTCTGCTGATCGAGAACGTCGGTAATCTGGTTTGTCCCACCAGCTACGACCTGGGCGAAGACGCCAAGATCGTGGTCCTCAGCGTAACGGAGGGCGAGGACAAGCCGCTCAAGTATCCCGGAATTTTTCGCAAAGCGGAGCTGATGATCCTCAACAAGATCGATCTGCTTCCCTACGTTCCTTTCCGCTTGGATCTGGCCAGAGAGAATGCGCGCCGCATCCATCCGGAGATCGAAATCATCGAGACATCCTGTACCACCGGCGCGGGACTGCGCCAATGGATGAGCTGGCTGGCCGATCGGGCCCGCAAGAAGGTTCCGGCGATGCCATTCGCCGAAGCAGCCACAAGTCAACCGTAACAGTCAACACAGGGGGTTGGTTATGCTCGCATCGGAATTTGACGTGAACGCGGCGCTTCAAAGCCGCGGCTTTACACGCCGCCAGTTGGTGAAATATTGTAGCGGCATTTTAGCAACCCTGGCGATGCCGGAACGGTATCTGGCGCAGACCGTCGCTGCCGTGGGCAAAGCCCGCAAGCCGGTTCTGGTTTGGCTCCAATTCCAGGACTGCACCGGCTGCTCGGAGTCGATGTTGCGTTCGAGCCACCCCGATGTCGCCGAGGTTCTCCTGGATTTGCTGTCGTGGGAGTACCACGAAGTGATAATGGCGGGCGCGGGCGGTCACGCCGATGCGGTGCTGGACCGCGTCGTCAAGGAGGAGAAGGGCAAGTATCTGGTGGTGGTGGAAGGCGCGATTCCGACCGCGGATGGAGGCGGCTACTGCACCATTGGCGGCCGCTCGGCCATTGACATCGCCGAACGCGTGTGCCGGAACGCAGCGGCGACCATAGCCGTCGGCGCCTGCGCCTTTGACGGCGGCTTGGTGCGCTCGGCCCCGAATCCCACCGGAGCGCTCGGCGTCCACGAGGCGGTGCCGGGCATCAAGGTAATCAATATGGCGGGTTGCCCGCACAACCCCGCGAACACGGCCGCCGTGGTGGTTCATTATCTGACCTTCAACGATCTGCCGGCTCTCGACCAGTACAACCGCCCGCTGTTCGCTTATGGGCGCGTGATTCACGATCAATGCGAGCGGCGCGCGCATTACGACGCCGGACGTTTCGTCACCGAATGGGGCGACGAGGGGCACCGCAAGGGCTGGTGCCTGTACAAGATGGGTTGCAAGGGTCCCGCGGCGACGTTCAATTGTCCGGTAGTGCAGTGGAACGATCACACCAGTTGGCCCATCCGCGCCGGACACGGCTGCATCGCCTGCGCCTCGCCTCGCTTTTGGGACCACATGTCCCCGTTCTACGACCGCTTGCCGTCCGTGCCCGGTTTCGGGGTGGAGACGAGCGCAGGCGAGATCGGATTGGGACTGGTGGGCGCGGTGGCCGTCGGCGTCACCGCGCACGGTCTGATTACTCTGATCAAACCGGCGCCCAAGCCGGTCACAACGCCGGCCGAACCGGAAGACAGAAGGGAGGCATAACCATGGCCCGCCTTGTGGTCGACCCCGTCACTCGCATTGAAGGCCACCTTCGGATTGAAGCTCAAGTGGATGGAGGCAAGATCTCGGACGCCTGGAGCGCCGGCACCATGTTCCGCGGCATCGAGCTGATCCTCCAGGGCCGCGATCCCCGGGAGGCTTGGATCTGGGCTCAGCGCATCTGCGGAGTGTGCACCATGGTGCACGCGCTAGCCAGCGTCCGCGCGGTGGAAGATGCGCTCAGTATCGAAGTTCCAGAAAACGCGCGCATCGTACGAGATCTGATCGCCGGCTCGCAAATGATTCACGACCACGTGGTCCACTTCTATCACCTGCACGCTCTGGACTGGGTGGATGTGGCAGCGGCGCTCAAGGCCGATCCGGCCAAGACCTCGTCGATTGCGCAGTCCATTTCGGATTACGAGAAATCGAGCGCCACCTACTTCCGAGGCATCCAGCAGAGGGTGAAAGGAGTAGTGGATAGCGGCCAGCTGAGCCTGTTCGCCAGCGGATATTGGGGCCATCCGGCTTATCATTTATCGCCCGAAGTGAATTTGCTTGCAGTGGCGCACTATCTCGAAGCGTTGGCGTGGCAAAAGGATTTCATCCGCATCCACGCGGTGTTGGGAGGGAAGAATCCGCATCCGCAGACCTTCCTGGTGGGCGGCATGACCACGGCGATGGATCCGAACGAGCCGTTTGCGGTGATCAATCCGGAGCGCATCGACTTCCTCCGGACACTGGTGAAAGGGGCGCGGCGATTCGTCGAACAAGTGTACGTTCCGGATGTGCTCGCCATCGCTCCTCTGTACAAGGAATGGTTTTCGCTCGGCGAGGGCGTGGGTAATTTCCTTTCTTATGGCGATTACTCCTCCGGCAACCAGAAAGATCCCAGTACGTTCCTATTTCCGCGCGGCATCGTGCTCGGCCGCGATATCAGCAAGGTTTATCCTGTGGACGCAACCAAGATCACCGAGTCCGTCAACCACTCCTGGTACGAGTATTCGGGCGGCGACGCCAACGGCAAACACCCCGCTCAGGGAGAAACGAATCCGAAGTATACCGGGCCCAAGCCGCCCTACGACTATCTGAACGTCGAAAGCAAGTACTCCTGGTTGAAGACGCCGCGTTACGACGGCAGGCCCATGGAGGTGGGACCGCTGGCGCGTCTGGTGGTGGGTTACGCCGCCGGGCAGCCGGCGATCAAAGCGGCCATCGACGGCCTTCTCAAGAAACTCAATGCGCCGCCCACCGTGCTCTTCTCGACGCTGGGGCGGATCGCGGCGCGCGCACTTGAGACGCAACTCATGGCCGGCCAGATCGAGAATTGGGTAGAGCAACTGTCGTCGAACATGGAGCACGGCCAAGTCGCCATCTTCAATCCCGCGCGCTGGGATCCCGCGACGTGGCCCAGCTCGGCCACCGGCTTCGGGTGGCACGAGGCGCCGCGCGGCTCGCTCGGCCACTGGGTGGACATTCAGGGCCGCTCCATCAAGAACTATCAGGCCGTGGTCCCCACCACGTGGAACGCGGGACCGCGCGATGGCTCGGGCCAGCGGGGGGCTTACGAGGCGGCGCTCCTGGGAACCCCGATTGCCGATCCGACGCGACCCCTAGAGATCTTGCGGACGATTCATTCGTTCGACCCCTGCATAGCCTGCGCGGTGCATGTGATCGACGCCAATGGGCGCAGGTTTACGGTACCGGGCCGCGCTGAGGCTACGGTTGAGGCGCCTGCCGGGTGAGGAGGAATCCATGCGGCCTACATCCATCGCTGACGCGCGGCATCCGCTGTTACCGGAAGGTCCCGCGGTAGCCGTATACGTGTGGCAATATCCTCTGCGGCTGTTCCACTGGGGAATGGTCATTTCGATCGGAGTCCTGTCCTTCACCGGCTACTACATTCACGATCCCTTCATAGTGGGCCAAGCGAAGTACCCCTTCCTGATGGGCTGGTTTCGCTTCGCCCACGAAGCCTTCGGGATGCTACTCATCGCGCTATTCCTCATGCGCCTGTATTTGTTTTTCGCGGGGAACCGCTGGGTGCGTTGGAGGCAGTACGCGCCAATACGAGCCCAACAGTGGAAAGAGATGGTGGAGGTGGTCAAGTTTTACGCCTTCCTCCGTCCCACTCCTATCTCCAAAATCGGCCACAATCCGATGGCAGCGCTTTCCTATCTGTTCATTTACGCTTTGCTGCTGATGGAGATCGTCACCGGACTGGTGATGTTCAACTGGTTGCGGCACGGCATCCTGCTCGGCGCTCTGGTCGGGTGGATCCCGCGCGTGGTTAGTCTGCCTGATTTGCGCCTGATTCACTTTTTGCTGATGTTCGTTTTCGTCGCCTTCGCGATACTGCATGTGCATTTGAGCATCCTGATCTCGCGGGCGGAGAAGCGCGGACTGATGGACAGCATATTCATCGGCTACAAGGTCATTCCCGCGGATGAATTGGAGGAGGAAGAGAAGCGCGCGGCGGCGGGACAGGCATCGTGACCTCATCAGGGGGCGTAGCAGTCCTCGGGCTTGGCAACCTGGTACATGCCGACGATGGCGTGGGCGTCCATGCCATCGATCTCTTGCAGCGCGATCCGCGGGTTCCCCCGGGGGTGGTCCTGCTGGACGGCGGCACGCAAGGTTTGAGCTTGCTTCC
>JBEKHQ010000135.1:0-6785 GCA_050012195.1 Bryobacteraceae bacterium
CCACGCGCGTTCGGAATCGAGACGCCGCTCGCGAATTAGCGCGCTATAGGACCCCGCGTCCTTCTCCTTCACGATGGCGGTATGTCCGAAGTAGGACGCCAAGCCCGAGCGATCGAGCTTCAGTTTCTGTTCTTCCGGATTGCCTTTCGTAAACAGAGTCAGGTCATGCCGCGACGCAAGATACTCGAGCGTCTCCTCCACGCCCGCGATCAACTCGATGGGGTGATGGAGAATCTGCTCGGTGAACTTCATGATTCTCGCCAGATCTTCCCGGCCCACTTCGCGCTCCACCAGGCGGTGATAACACTCCGTTAGATTGCGGGCGAAATTCGCCGTTCCATAGCCATGCACCTTGTTGTTGACGGTTTCGATCTCATCCAGCACGCCGCGCACTTCCGGCGGCGACATGCTTGAATGCGCGAGGAAATCGCAAAAGCCGTCGAAGGCTCGCTCGAAGTAAATATTGTTTTCCCAAAGAGTGTCGTCGGCATCGACGATAAGCTGCTGCCGATCGTCGATCCTCATACTCCCGGCGGATGCTTGGCGTGTCCGTTCTTGGGCGCGACCGCGCGCACGTGCTCGATCTGGCGCAGCCGCGCGCCGTAGCCGGGAAAGAACTCCGCCAGCCGCCGCATGCGGTCCGCCTCCGATCGCGTAGCCAGCAAGACTTGACGGAAATCGAGATCGGGAACTACTTGCGCAAGCTGGAAGCTGAGCTGCGGATCGGTCAACTCCGGCTCGGCGCTGTCGCCGGCGCGAATATCGTTGTACGCTTCGAGAACGCGCCTGCGCACCTCAGGAGTTATCGGATCCGATTGATCGTCGTCGAAGAATTCAACGGCGCCGCGCAAATACGGCCGCTCATCGTTCAACAGAATGATCTCGAAGCGCCGCCGGCCCACCGTCACCAGATCCATGCGGCCGTCCGGATATTTCTTGAGCACCTGCTCGATCGTGGCGGTACAACCCGTGTTGACGATGCCCTTTTCCCCCGCCAGCACCACGCCGAATTCCGACTTCCCGCGCTGCACTTCCGCGATCATCTGCTTGTAGCGCTCCTCGAAGATGTGCAGCGGCAAAGCGGTCCGCGGGAATAGCACGGCCTGAAGTGGGAAAAGCGGCAACAGCTCTTCCTGCATGTGTACTATTATGGCTTCTGACCTGAGGAGAGCGCACAACAGGCCGGCGGGCGCGCGATTTCGCCCCCGCTTCAGGGAGATCGCGGAATGATTCTGAAGCTCAAGCGCACGCCGGGAATATACCTGGTGGGATTCATGGCGGCCGGCAAGTCCACCATCGGGCGCCTCCTGGCGCATGAGATGGGATGGTCGTTCGCCGATCTGGACGAGGACATCGAAGCGGCGGTGGGCGTTTCCATCGCTGAGATTTTCGACCAGCGGGGCGAGGAAGAATTTCGAAGAATCGAACATGAAGCGCTACGCCGGCGCGTGCGTTCCATCGAACAAGGACGGCCCACGGTGGTCGCGCTCGGCGGAGGCTCTTTCGCCGAAGAACGCAATCGAGCCATTCTGGTTGAAAGCGGCGTGACCATATGGCTCGACTGCCCTTTCCCCCTGATCTGCGACCGCTTGGAGGGCTCCTCCCATCGGCCTCTGGCCCGCGATCGCGACCGATCCCGGCAACTCTATGAAGATCGCCTCCCGTACTACAGCCAGGCGGAGTACCGCATCGAAATCGATTCCAACGATCCCGCCGAGATCGTGACTGCCATTCTCAAACTGCCGGTTTTCTGACGTGCGTATGGCTTCGTCCTTGCGCAGGCAGGCTCTCCGTATCTTCCGCGCGGCGCTCCAGGCCGCCGATCCCGCGCAAGCGGTCCTGCGACATGTTGGGATAGAGCGTGAGTCGCTGATCGCCGGCCGGCATCGCTATCGCCTCGGCGAGTTTCAAAACATCTACGTGGTGGGCGCCGGAAAAGCCAGCGCTAAAATGGCCGCCGCCGTCGAAGGTCTGCTGGGCCGGCGAATCCGCGGCGGTTTCATCAACACGAAATACGGACACGGCGGCAAGCTACGCCGGATCGAATGCCAGGAGTGCGGCCATCCCGTGCCCGACCGCAACGGTGAGGTCGGCGCGACAAGAATCGCCGAAATCGCGAGCCAAGCCGGCGAAAACGATCTGGTCGTCTGCGTGATCTCGGGCGGGGCCTCGGCGCTGATGCCGCTGCCTGCGCCCCCGGTTACGTTGGACGAGAAACAAGAGACCACGCGGTTGTTGCTCGAATGCGGCGCGAACATTCACGAAATCAACTGCGTTCGAAAACACATCTCGCTTATCAAGGGAGGGCAGTTGGCCCGGCTGGTTTATCCCGCGACGATATTGACGCTGATTCTTTCGGACGTCATGGGCGACGACTTGGATGTGATCGGTTCCGGACCCACCGTGCCGGATCCGTCGACCTTCGCCGACGCCTCGGCCATCTTCGAAAAATACGGTATCGCCGAGCGAGTACCCTCGGTCGTCCGACAGCGGATTCACTCTGGGCTTGCGGAAACACCGAAGCCCGGCGACCGGATTTTCAAGCGAGTACAAAATCTCATTGTCGGAAGCAATCGACTGGCGGTGGACGCCGCGGCTCGCGAGGCTCGATCGCTCGGGTTTCGCGCCATGGTGCTCTCCACATTCCTCCAAGGCGAGGCGCGCGAGGTAGCGCGCGTGCATGCCGCCATCGCCAAGGAGATCCGCGCGGCGGGCCGGCCCGTCCAAACTCCGGCTTGCGTGATCTCGGGCGGCGAGCCCACCGTCACCGTTCGCGGCGCCGGACTGGGCGGCAGGAATCAGGAATTCGCATTGGCGGCCGCGCTCGACATCGCCGGACTCGAAGGCGTTGTGGTCTTGAGCGGGGGAACGGACGGGACCGACGGGCCCACCGATGCGGCCGGCGCGGTGGCGGACGGAACCACGGCCGCTCGCGCGGAATCGTCCGGTATGAATGCAGCCCGGTATCTCGCCAACAACGACTCCTACCGTCTCTTCGATTCTTTGGGCGATCTGATCAAGACCGGCCCCACCGGGACCAACGTCGCGGACGTGCAGATCGTTCTGGTCCGCTAACGGAGTGGGCCACGAATTTCGAGGGTTGGCTCACCGGCGTACGTTGCGAATCGGGTTGAGCCGATATGCGCGATATAGCCGTCCGGACGAATCAGAATCCGAGGCCCCTGGGGTGTAATAAATTCGGTCGCGTGACTACCGCGCAAATGATCGAAGAGCCTGCTGCCATCGTCGAGCCGGGCATCGGGCATGCGGTCGCCGGGATGCAGGCTTCCGAGCGGGACGCCCGAGGACAAGGGGCTGGCTCGGTAATGCAACGCGAGTTGGTTCGTTGCGTCACCGCGCTTGATCGACTTCGTCCGGTATAGTCGTTTGCTCAAGCCGAGCACCGCCGCGGCAATCGGGAGGCGTTCCGCTTCGTAGGTATCGAGCAGCGAATCGGGTGCGCCGCGAGCGACGTGAGCGAGCTTCCAGCCCAGGTTGTAGGCATCCTGCACGCCGGTGTTAAGTCCTTGGCCTCCCGAAGGCGGATGCACGTGAGCCGCATCGCCCGCCAACAGCACGCGCCCAACGCGGTAGCGATCGACCATGCGCACTTGGGGCTGGTAGACCGAGCTCCACGCCACGCGCCCGGCGCGATGCCCCGTGACTTTGTGCACCACGCTCTCGATGCCGGCCTCGGCGGTCTTTGCTTTCGAGGTGAATTGAAACAAAGAAGTGTGAGGCAGCGGGCAAAGCGCGATGAAGCCGCCTTTGGCGAACGGCCAGGAATGCCAGTCGCGGCGATCGAGTCCTTCCACCTCGATGTCCGCTATGAGCCATTGGTTTTCTTTTTCGTCGAGCGCCGCGCCTTCCATCCGCAAGCCGAGCATTTTCCGCACCGTGCTGCGGCCGCCGTCGCACCCGACCAGGAAGTCCGCTCGCACCGTTTCACCGGTCGCGAGGGTGGCGTCCACGCCGTGCTCATTCTGCGTGAACGTCGCGAGCGCCTTGCCAAATTCAACGTCGCCGCCGAGTGCACGCAGACGCTCGCGCAAAATCGCTTCCGTTCGCCCTTGTGGCACCATCCAGACGTTCGGGTAAGGCACGCTCTCGGTCGGCTGCTTGGAGGAACCGACCGAGCCCCCTCGCAGCGAGAACGAACCGAGATGGGTCCGGAACTTCGGGTAAAGCCCGCCGGCGGCGGTTATCGCGTCGATAACGCCGAGGTCGTCGAAGATTTCCAGAGTGCGCGGCTGGATGCCCTTGCCGCGCGACCCCTCGAAGGGCGTCGCTGCGGCCTCGATCAAACGAAACGAAATCCCGCGGCGCGCGAGATCGAGCGCTAGCGTCAATCCGGTAGGTCCGGCTCCGACAATCAGCACAGTATTGTCGAACATCCGTCACGCCACCTGGGATGCCTTCTACTGCCGTTCCACCTTCAGGGGCTCGGCCGGCGGCTTGGGAGCGCTGGGGGAACTCGGCGGGCTGGGGACGTCCGGAGCTGCCGCTTGCTCGGAACTCAGCTTCCGCACCGTCGCCGAGCCGCGAGCCGTCTCCAGCCGCACGGACGGGCCTCCGTTGCCGCCCGCAATAATCCCGCCGTGATTGGTCTCCTCCACCTTCAGCGGGCCGCCGAAATCGTTGTGGACTTCGCCCCGATCGGTGGAAACCTTCAGATCGAATTTAGCTTCCGCGGGCAGCGCGAGATCGATGTCGCCCGAACGAGCGGTGTGAAGGTCGATCTTGGGCACAGTCTTGCCGGTTCGCAGCGTCACGTCGCCGCGCTCCAGCGTCAGATCCAGCGATTGCGTGAAATTCGATAGCTCGACGTCTCGGGATCGCGCGTTGATCCGAACCGGTCCGACGATGTTGTCGCCGGTGAACTCGCCGGGCGCCAGGTGCATCTGGCCCGGCAGTTTTTCGCAATTGATCGTGATCTGCGGATCTTCGTAACGCAGAGGCTGCGCCAGGTTGCGAAGTTGAATTTGACCGACGTAGGTCCCGCCGACGGTAACCTGTCCCGCGATGTTTTGAAGCTCCAGATCCTGCCCGCGGCCTCTCAAGTCGATGTTGCCTTTGAGGTCGGTGGCGCGGATAGTGTCGCTCTTTCGCAGATCGATCCGGACGTTGCCGCCGATATTCTCCAGGCGCACGCCGGCGTTGTCGCTGTTGATATCCACGGCGCCGGCGACGTTCTGGATATCGAAATCTCCGTAGCGCCCGTGCGCTTCGATCGACGAGCCCGCCGGAACCGTGATTTCCAAGTCGGAAGAAACCTGCGCATGATCGCTCACTCGATCCTGATTGGTTCGAATGATCAGCTCGTCGCCTTGCTGGATGAGCTCGAGCGGAGTCTCCTTGTTGGCGTTGTCGGCTTCGGACTGCTGAAAGGAACGAACCGTTTCGTGGCCGCTTACTTTCACAGTGGCATCGCTTGTACCGGTGATCTTGGCGTTGCCCCGAAAGCTTTCGATCATCACGCGGCAGTTCTTGGCGCAAGGCTTCTCGCCGGAGGGGAGCGTGTAGTCGTAGCTCTCGCCCATATCCAGCACTACGCCGCGCAGCGCCCGGCCGCTAGGAAACCAGGTGGCATAGTGGCGCGCGGTATACATGGTGGCGCCCACCACGCAGATCAGGAAAACCAGCATCCATTCTCCGGCGGAAACACCGTTGCGCGGCAGGGGCTTGGACATGATGGCCCACATGAAAATCTCAACCAGCCGCAAGACGCCCCAGGCGATCAGCACGAAAGGCCAATAGCGGGAGATAATGTCCACGATCGGAATGTCGGGCCAGAGATTTCGCGTCAGAAAAAGCGCGCCGATCAAGATCAGGATCAGCGGCCCGATCACGGAACCGCGTTTCATATTACGCTCCCTCCCGGCGGTCTCAAATTGGGATCGGCCGCTGGACCGGCTGCCGCCCTTTCGAGCAGCTTCAGAATGCCGAAAACGATGATGAGCAGCGGCCAGGTTCGGCCGAAGCCGTAAACGCCGAAATAGTCCATGGCCACCAGGCTTCCGAGGGTGATTAACATGATGGGCCCTCGAATGGCTTGCAGCAACCCGTAGCTAGTTTCGTTCATGGGTGGCCTCTCGAATGCCCGGCGCGCCATTGTTCCCGCGCTGGTCGGACTGAGACAGACGCTCGTACAGCAGATACACGCCGAGCGCAATCAAGGCGATCGGCCAATAGCGGAGAATCTGGCTGAAGCGAAGAATTTCAAGGTTGTTTAACAGAAACAGAACGCCCACGGCGATGAGCACCGCCGGCGCCAACGGGAACGAGGAACGCTGGCCGTGTCGCGGCACGATGCTCGAGAATTCATCCACCGGCAGCCCGAGCAGGCGTTTCTTGGCGGTATGGTAGGCTTCGAACGCCATGTAGAAAACCCACACGGCAATCATCATCCCAAATAGCGGCTCGAGGTCCCCGGGTGTTTCGCCGCTGCTCACGATGCTGATAAGAATCCCGAGAATCACCACGTGTATCAGGCCCTTGACGTATTGGCCGTTGTAGATGGCGCCGACGCCGGGAATGAGGCCCAGCAGAAAGGCGAGCCCGGGAGAAGCGCCCGCTTCGGAAATGGGCGGAGGCGGCACGGGCGCAGTGTAAGGCGATTGAGTGGCTTCGGCCGCGGCGGGCGCGGGAGCGTGCTCGGCACAGTAGATGGTGCCCGCGACCGTGTGACGGCACGACTCGCAAAGCGCCTTCCCGCAAGCCCGGCAATAAGCGATGGCCGGCAAATCCGGATGATTGATGCAATTCATTCTGCGTTACCTCTTGTT
>JBEKHQ010000136.1:0-6778 GCA_050012195.1 Bryobacteraceae bacterium
CAAGGAACAGCGCAGCCGGACCACTCTGCTGTTTGGCGGCCTGACCTGGAAGCACGAGAAACTCGTCCATGGCGCGCTTGAAGGCCTCGGCTACATCGCCGAAGCCGTGCCCACGCCCAACGTGCGCGCGTTTCAGACGGGCAAGGAATACGGGAACAATGGCCAGTGCAACCCGACATACTTCACCGTCGGCAACCTCGTACAATATCTCCAAAGCCTGGAAGAGCAGGGGCTGACCAAGCAGGAAATCATCGACCGCTATGTGTTCTTCACGGCTGGCGCTTGCGGACCGTGCCGCTTCGGCATGTATGAAGCCGAGTACCGGTTGGCGCTGCGCAACGCGGGCTTCGATGGCTTCCGCGTGCTGCTGTTCCAGCAGTCCGGCGGATTGAGCCAGTCCGACGCCGAGGCCGGCCTGGAGATGAACCTGGACTTTTTCCTGGGCATTCTCAACGCGCTGAACTGCGGCGACGTGCTGAACGAAGTCGCGTATGCAATTCGCCCCTACGAGGTGAATCCAGGCGAAACGGATGAAAAGCTCGACCAGATGATGGACTACATGCACGAAGTGTTTCGCAAGAAGCAGCCCTGGAAGATGGGCGACAGCCTGGCGAAATACCTGGGCGGCTTTAAGGACACCGGCGAGTACATCGGCAAGTTCGTCAAGCAGTTGCAGGGCGAGGATTATATTCCGGCGCTGCATCGCTGCCGCGACGCTTTCAACGAGATCGAAATCGACCGGCTGCGCGTGAAGCCCATCGTGAAGATTACCGGCGAATTCTGGGCGCAGACCACCGAAGGCGATGGCAACTTCAACATGTTCAACTTCCTGCAGCGCGAAGGCGCGCAGGTTCTGGTGGAACCCATCGGCACGTGGATCATGTACATGATTCACCAGGTCGTGCAAAAGTACAAGGACTTCAAAGGACTCGAGGAAGGCGCCGTGCTGCCGCCGCTGTGGCGTCTGGATAAGCGCGCCAAAATCGAGTGGAGCTTCCGCAATAAGGTCGCGAAACTGAAACTTGCCGAAGCCATTTTCAAGAACGAGTACCACAAGATTGTCGGGGCGCTCGGCGACATCGCGCATCACCTGGCCGATCAGTACGAATTGCAGCGGCTCGGGCATCCGTTCTACAATTCGCGCGCCGGCGGCGGCGAGGGCCACCTGGAAGTTGCCAAGAACATCTACTACTCCAACAAAGACCTGGCGCACATGGTGCTCTCCGTGAAGCCGTTCGGCTGCATGCCTTCGACGCAATCCGATGGTGCGCAATCGGCCGTCGTCTCGAATTACAAAGACATGATCTATCTGCCGGTCGAGACTTCCGGCGAGGGCGAGATCAACGCGCACTCGCGAGTGCAGATGGCGTTGGGCGAAGCCAAGAACAAGGCGAAGAAGGAAATGGCCGAGGTGCTGGAGCGGACCGGGTTGACGCTGGACGATTGCCGCGCCTGGGTGGACGCGCACCCCGAAGCAAAGCGCCCGCTGTATCACGTGCCGCACACCAAGGGCGTGGTAGGGCTGGCCCCCAATTTCGTGCTGCACATCGCGGAGCAGATGAAGAAGGAAGGCGTCGCGCCCAGGCGTGAAGAAGCGCTGGCTGTCCAATAACGCGGGGACCTCATGGATAAACACTTCTTCGTAGGAATGGACGTAGGCTCCACCACGGTCAAGGCCGTGGTGGTGGACGAAGCTACCGACCAGATCGTCTGGTCCGATTACCAGCGCCACGACACCAAGCAGCCCGAGAAAGTTCTGGAGTTCCTCAAGCGTTTCGATACCGAGATCGACGGCTTCCAGGCCGCCAACTCGCGCATTTTCATCACCGGCTCCGGCGGCAACGGCATGGCGAAGTTCCTGGGCGCGAAGTTCGTTCAGGAAGTGAATGCCGTCTCGCTCGCGGTGGAGAAGCTCTATCCGGAATGCGGATCGGTGATCGAGCTCGGCGGCCAGGACGCCAAGATCATCATCTTCAAGAAGGACCCGGAAACCGGCCGCAAGAAGAAGCTGCCTTCGATGAACGACAAGTGCGCGGGTGGCACCGGTGCGGTGATCGACAAGATCAACGCGAAGCTGCGCATCCCCACCGAACAGCTCTGCGAGATGGGGTACAAGGGGCTGAAGCTGCACCCCGTGGCCGGCAAGTGCGGCGTGTTCGCCGAGACCGACATCAACGGCCTGCAGAAGATGGGCGTGCCCCCCGACCAGTTGATGGCATCGCTGTTTGAAGCCATCGTGATGCAGAACCTGTCCGTGCTCACGCGCGGCAATACCCTGCTGCCCGTCGTGCTCCTGCTGGGCGGCCCCAACTGCTACATCAAGGGCATGCGCGATTGCTGGAAGCACAACATCCCCAAAATCTGGGAAGAGCGCGGCACCGAATTGCCGGCCGGCGTCCCGCCCGAGGATTTGATTCGCACACCCGATAACGCGCAGTATTTCGCCGCCATCGGTTCGGTGGAATTCGGCAAAACCGAAGACGCCGAGGTGGGCCGCTACATCGGCTTCGACAAGCTCGAATGGTACGTCAATGTGGGCCGCGAAGAAGAGAAGTCCAAGCGCGGCGGCACCGGCGGGCTGGCCAAGGATGCCGACGATCTGGCTCGGTTCAAAGAAAAATACCGCACTAAGAAATTCGTTGCAGCCAAGTTCCAACCGGGCGAAATTGTGGAGGGCTTCGTCGGCATCGACGGCGGTTCCACGTCCACCAAAGCCGTGCTGCTCTCCAAGGACAAGGAGCGCCGCATCCTGGCCAAGACCTACCAGCTTTCGAAAGGCAACCCCATCGAAGACACCATCGAGGTGATGGGCAAGCTCGAAAACCAGATTGCCGAGCAGGGCGCCACCCTCAAAGTTCTCGGCGTCGGCACCACCGGCTACGCCAAGGACATCCTCAAAGACGTGATCGGCGCGGATGCCGCGCTGGTCGAGACTGTCGCCCACACGCAAGCCGGCCTGCACTTCTACGACGACGTGGACGTCATCTGCGACGTCGGCGGACAGGATATAAAGATCATCATCCTGAAAGACGGCCGCGTCAAAGACTTCAAACTCAACACGCAGTGCTCGGCCGGCAACGGCTACTTCCTGCAATCCACCGCGCAAGGCTTCAATGTGCCCGTGGAACAGTACGCCGATACCGCTTTCGCGGCCAACGGCTATCCGAGTTTCGGCTACGGCTGCGCCGTCTTCATGCAGTCCGACATCGTGGATTTCCAGCGCCAGGGCTGGAAGCCGGAAGAAATCATGGCCGGCCTCTGCAACGTCCTGCCTAAGAACATCTGGCTATACGTTTCGCAGATTCCAAACCTTTCCGCCATCGGCCGCCGCTTCCTGTTGCAGGGCGGTACCCAATACAATCTGGCCGCGGTGAAGGCCCAGGTCGATTTCATCGAATCCCGCTTCAAGGGCAAAGAGCAGAAAGCCGACGTCATCGTCCACGAGCATTGCGGCGAGGCCGGCGCCATCGGTTCGGCGCTCGAGGCCGGCCGCCTTTGGGATCACGGCCGCGTCTCCACCTTCATCGGGATGGATGCCATCTCCAACATCAGCTACAAGACCACGCGCGAGGAAGCCACCCGCTGCTATTTCTGCAAGAATAAGTGCCTGCGCACGTTCATCGACGTGAAAACCACGGTGATGAATCCGGATTACAAGCCTCCCGTGAAAACCAAGGTTCCTCTCGAAGCCGGATCGCAGCGCCTCATCATCGCTACCTGCGAGAAGGGCACCGTCGAGAGCGTCGACGACATGCGCCAGATCAAGGGCAGCCTCGACAAGATCAAAAAGGCTAATCCCAATTTCGTCGAGATCTCCGCCAAAGCCGTTTTCCGCGTGCCGGACGCGCCGCTCGTCGCCGATCCTCAGCCGAAGTTCGTCTTCACCTCGTCCGCCAAGAAACGCATCGAGCTGATGAAGAAGCGCGCCGAAATCCGCATCGGCATGCCGCGCGTGCTCAATATGTACTCGATGACGCCTGTCTTCACCGGCTACTTCGCGTCGCTCGGCATCCAGGCCGAAAACATCGTCTACTCCGACTACACCAGCGAGCAGCTTTATAAGGAAGGCGCCAAGCGCGGCGCCATCGACCCCTGCTTCCCGTCGAAGCTGGGTATTCCGCACGTGCATAACCTGCTATTCGTGGTGCACGCCAAGAAGCCCCTCGATATCATTTTCTTCCCCATGATCGACTGCCTCACCAGCGATCTGCATGGCGTCCAGGCCAGCCGTTCCTGCCCCACGGTGGCCACTACTCCGGCCGCGGTGAAGGCCGCGTTCACCAAGGAAGGCGACCTGTTCAAGGAGAAGGGCGTCCGGTTCCTCGACACCTTCGTGAATCTCTCGAAGCCCGATGTCTTCGAGCGGCAGATGTTCGAGGAGTTCAAAGACATTCTCGGTCTTTCCGCCGAAGAAAACGCGCGCGCGGTTCAGGAAGGCTATCGCGCCCTCGATTACTACAACAACGTGACCATCCGCGGCGAAGCCCGCCAGGTGCTCGAACAACTCGAGCGCGAGGACCGGCTGGGCGTGGTCGTCCTGGGCCGCCCCTATCACAACGATCCCGGCGTCAACCACGAAATCCTGGAAGAATTCCAGAAGCTCGGCTATCCCGTCTTCACGCAGGATTCCCTGCCCATCGACGAAGACATGGTCTGGCGTCTCTTCGGGCCGGAAGTCGAATCCGGCGAGATTCCGCACCCCATGAACATCGACGACGTGTGGAAGAATTCCTATAGCGAGAATACCTCGCGCAAAGTGTGGGCCGCTAAGTATACCGGCCGGCATCCTAACTTAGTAGCGCTGGAGTTATCCAGCTTCAAGTGCGGCCACGACGCGCCCATTTACTCAGTGGTTGAAGAAGTGGTCGAACATTCCGGAACGCCGTATTTCTGCTTCAAGGATATCGACGAGAACAAGCCCACCGGCTCTATCCGGATCCGCGTGGAGACCATCGGCTACTTTCTGAAGCGCTACCGCGAAGACATGGTGGCGAACAAGAACAAGGTGAAGACCATCGAGGAGCAGATGGCCGGATTCGAGGCCCGTCTGCGCCGCCAGCTCGCGCGCGAGAATCGGCACGACGAAGGCAAGGTGCGCGAATCCTTCGATACCGGCGCCATGCCCACCATTCACGTCACCCTCGGCGCCCTGGCCGCCTCGAAGCCCGCCCCTGCCCGCGAATACGAGACAGTCTCCGGCGATTGATCCGAGGAATTGTGGGGCGGGCAATCGTGCCCGCAGCCGGCTTTTAGCCGGCTCCGCTATTACGCTACAATTGGGCACAGCATGGTTGAGATTCAGCCGATCCGTGTTGAACTGGAACGGGAGGAAGACGGTCGAATCTTGGCTTCTGTGCCTGACCTTCCAGGCGTGATGGCCTACGGCGCCAGCGAAGAAGAGGCGACCCGAAAAGTAAAGTCGATAGCCCTCCAGGTGTTGGCCGACATGATCGAAAGCGGCGAGGATGTTCCCGCGCCACTGAAGGTCTTGTTCGCCACGTGAGTGTCTGGCGCGCTACCAAGGCCAAGAGAGTAGCGCTGGAGTTATCCAGCTTCAAGTGCGGCCACGACGCGCCCATTTACTCGGTGGTCGAAGAGGTCGTCGAACATTCCGGAACGCCGTATTTCTGCTCAGGCTCTATCCGGATCCGCGTGGAAATCACCATTGAGGAGCAGATGGCCGAATTCGAGGCCCGTCTGCGCCGCCAGCTCGCGCGCGAAAAGCAGCACGACGGAGGCAGGGTGCGCGAATCCTTCGATACCGGCGCCATGCCCACCATCCACGTCACCCTGGGCGCGCTGGCCGCCTCGAAGCCCGCCACTGTCCGCGAATACGAGACCGTCTCCGGCGATTGATCACGTGGGGCAGGCGTCCACGCCTGCAGCGGGTCTCCAGACCCGCTTCGGCCCAGGCATCGGCGCGGGTCCCCTCACCCTGAATTCGCGCCCCGCTACGTAAGTATCCTCCGGGGCTCTGACTTGATCCTCTCGTTCATGACCGTGGCAGAGATGCGCTATGGCGCGCTGAACGCGAATTGGGGCCAGAGAAAGCGCGACCTGCTGGAAGAATATCTGGGCGACTTCTCCGTACTTCACTCCGGCAGCCATTTGTGTTCTACCTGGGTTGCGATTCGGAACGAGCGCACGCGCAAAGGACGGCCGATCGGTTCAGCCGACGTCTGGATCGCTGCCACCGCGTTGGTGCTGCTGGCTCCGCTTGTCACCAATAATCCCAACGACTACCGCCATCTGGACAACCTGCAACTTGTCTCGGCTACTACGCCATAGCGCCGATTTCTAAGGATGACGCCGTGATCTGCGACACGAAAAGTAAAGTCGATAGCCCTCCAGGTGCTGGCTGATATGATCGAAAGCGGCGAGGATGTTCCGCGCCACTGAAAGTCTTGTTCGCCGCGTGAGCGTCTGGCGCGCTACCAAGGCCAAGAGAGTCTATGCAGCCCTGTTGCGGCCAGGCTGGACCCTCCAGACCCGCCCCTACCCGCATACCCCAGCGCCATAAATATAATTCAAGTAAGTCGCCTGTGCGTCCGCCAGCGCCTGGCTCAGCTGTTTACCGTCCGTGCCCGCGCCAACCAGCGGCGCCGCCAGTTCGCCGCCGATCAGCCCGCTCGCCGGTGGCCCCCAACCGCCCAGCACTTCCGCATACTGCGCGATCTTACTTTGCACCGCCCCGATCTTACTGTAGTAATCGTTCCCCAGCTCGCTGGTATTGTCAGTCGTCTGCGGATCGTAGTCGTAGAACTCCGGGTCCGGTGGC
>JBEKHQ010000137.1:0-6752 GCA_050012195.1 Bryobacteraceae bacterium
GTACTTTTTGCGAAGCTACCAAGTACTTTCGGATCGTTGACGCTACATCTTGGGAGTGTTATGTTTTATGTGTCGGCAGGGCACAATAAAGCTAAGAGGCTAAAAGGATTGGGCAAAGGAGCGCAATGAGTGAAGAGCTGCGAGGAGAAAACTCAATGAGAATGACCGGGATTCTGTCCCGATTGGCCGGACAGGGGATGAGTTTGGCGGTCGCCTACGGTTTGCTAACCTCCGCATTTTGGCTGGCGGCGCCAGCCAGAGCCAACGTCGTTTACGATGAAAATTTCGGTACCGGTGCAGCGCTGGCTTCAGACCCTTTGGTCAATATCAGTGGAATCGGCTCCATCTGGCTGCCTGCGAGCGGGAACGAGAGCGGCTACGTCATCCCGTGTACTGCCGGTGCCGGTTGCACATCCTCATATACTTCGAGTAATCAGGTTTGGCAGGCTGCGAGTGGCACAGGCTACTTTCTCTTTGAAAACACCGAAAACAACAACACCAGCGGGAACAATACTTTTTTTGCGAGTGATTCCTTCAGCGTGAGCCAAGACACGAACTACACCGTAAGTTTCGAGCTCATCAATGCGACCACGGCGAATTTTGCCGACGTGCTGCCGTTAATCAATGGTGTTGCCCTGGGATCAGCCGCAGACGCGGACGGGACCTACGCTAGTCCCTACAACAACTGGGAGACGTTCAAGTATAACTGGTACTCAGGATCCAACACTGCCGCGGTTCTCACTCTGGAAGACCTAACCACGGTTGGCTACGGCAATGACTTCGGAGCGGACAACATCGTCGTGACCGCCGCCACTCCTGAGCCGGCTTCAATATCCCTGCTCGGATCGGGACTGCTGGGTTTGGCGATGGCGATTCGCAGGCGCCGCAGGGGCGTGAGCTCGACCGCTCGCCCCCAGTAAGCAGACCGGATGTCTCGTAAATGCGCCGATCGAGATCATAGGGTCGGAAGCCAGCGAGCTTCGGGCGGCTGTCGACCGATGGCAAACGGAAGGTCGCGCTCGCTCGTCGATTGAGCGGCTGGCGGTGAGGGTGGGATTCGAACCCACGGAACCCGCAAAGGTTCAACGGTTTTCGAGACCGCCCGATTCAACCACTCTCGCACCTCACCGCACCACTTTTAACCTACCTGATTTCGTCGCCATTTGCTAGAACTCTGGTGTGCCATGCAGCCCTGCGCCTGAGTGAAAATGCGCAGGACGCGATCCAGATCGAGCCTTTAACACCAAGAACATCAGCGTACACGCTGTGGAAACCTGATTGCTTGCACTCCCCCGGAGATCTCAATGTTCAAACGCATTATGTATTTTCTCATCCCCCCCGCGCTAGCGATGGGGGTTCTTATTATGACCACGAACGTGTCGATGGCAACTTCGGCTTACACAAAAAAGGAAGGCAAAAACTGCGTGTACTGTCACACGGCCGCGGGCAAGAAGGACTTAAACGACGTCGGCAAGTGTTACGCCGAGCACAACCATTCTCTAGAAGGCTGCGAACCGAAGAACTAAGCGGAAGCACTAAGAAAGCGCAAGGGGGACGGCGATTTGCCGCTCCCCTTTTTTTTGCGCCTATTTGCGATGCTTCGCCGACGAGATAACCGGCGGCCCGGTAGCGGGCGGCGAGTTGGAGGAGACGATGGGATGGACCACTCCGTGGCAAATAAGAATGCAGGTGTTCTGGGCGCGGCTATAGGCGACCGGAGTGGTGGCGTTCTGCGCGACGACGTTGAGGTCGAAGTTCACCAGCCGCTCCCCGTCGATGAATGGTGAGGTGGTGCCCAGTCCGTGAGCGGTGTGGCACGTAGAGCACGAGAATCCGGAGCCGATGTGCAACCCGTGGTAAAGCCAACTGCTGCCGCCCATAAGCTGCACCAGGTCATGACATTTTGCGCACAAGGCGTAAGGTCCGGCCGAAGTCAGGTCGGCCCCTGGAAACAGATTGACGATTTGCGCGCCCGGGCTGGGCGCCTGGCTGAACTCGTAGCGCCGCTCCAGGATGTGCGGATATTTCGATCCGTGCGGACCGTTCGGTCCAGCGCCGCCGGATTCGCGATTGTCGTCGCTGTTGTGGCAATCCGTGCATAGGATCTGGTTTCCCATCGGACGCCCTTGCGTTATCCCATCGAAGTTCAGCATGTATGGGCGCAAGCTCGGCTGGGGCAGCGGACTGTTGCTGTTGTGCATCACCGGATGGCTGGACGGTGCGGTGAGGGCAAACTGCGGGATGACATTCAGCGGATCACTGGCCGAGACTTCCCACAGCGGCAGGTATCCGTAAATCGGATTCGCGGTTTTCCCGATGCTGGTCCCGTGGCAGCGCAGGCAATTCTCGTATTGATTGATGGCCGGTTTGAGCACCGTCACGCCGTCGTTGCCGCTGACTCCCTCGACATTGTTCTGGGACCCGCGCACCAGCGGCGGGTACGTAAATGTCTGGACCTTGCTGGAGGAGTGCGGATTGTGGCAGTCCACGCAGGTCGAATGGCGATTCTCGTTCAGCAGAGCCGGTTCGGCGGCGTCGTGCTGATTGTTGGCCGCCGGGAACGGATGGCCGACCTTCGCAAATTCAGAGAACACGTTGGGAATGGCGGGAGAGATATTCGAACCGCCGCTGTGGCACAGCATGCAGTCCTGTTCGTTAGGCGCGCGCAGCAGGCGCACCGGCGTGGGAGCGTTATGCGGCGCGTGACAGGAGATGCAGGCGTTCTGCGCGACGGAATGGTAGTCGCCTACCGATGCCGAAGTCGCGTTGCCCACCGTGTTCGTCGCTACAGCGTGAGCGCTGGTGGACCACTGCGCGAGTTGATTCTGTTGGCCGTTGGTGATTCGATTGGGATCGTGGCACGCCAGGCACATTTGGCCGCTCGAACTGTCGCGCACCAGGAAATTCTGCGACACCTTGTCGATGGATTGCACGTGCGGGGCGTGGCAGGTGGTGCATTCCACATTGCCCTTCACCAGGTGCACGGCCCCGGTCGGATCGGCGGTTTTCCCGGACGACACCAGCGACGACACCAGATAGGGAGCATCCCGCATCGGCAGCGCGAGGCTGGTGGGATGCGAAGTCTGAAGGTTGTTCACGTCGGGCGACTTCAGGCTTCCCGTCATGGCGATGGTGCCGTAGGCTTGCGTTGTTCCCGGCGCCACCGTGCCATCGTGGCAGCTAAGACAGAGCAGGCTATCGCTGCCGGGAGGCGGCTGCGCATTGCCCATCGAAGGATCCGTGGTGCTCGTGTACGCAGAATAGGTCTGGTTCGAGAGCTTCTGATTCCACAGCGGCGTCATTCCGCCGATTCCGCTGTGGGGCGCGTGGCAATAATAGCAGGAGCCGGGCAAGCCGCCGGTGACCGGCGAACCGTTGGCGCGCGACAGGTCGTGCACGCCGAGCACATCGCCCTTGATCTGAGCTTGCACCGTGCCGCCCGCCATCGTCAGGATGGCGCAAGTAAACAGGAGTTTCGATTTCATCGCGTCACTCCTTCCGCCGTCTTAGCCAGGCCGAAGTATTGAAACACTTGCACGCGGCGGCGATACGAATCGACGACGTAGATGTGGTCGTTGGCGTCGATCGCTAAACCTGTAGGGATCTGGAAGTCTCCCACTCCGGCTTCCTTGCCGAAGTAATAAAGCAGGTGCCCGTCGCGATCGAAAACCTGCACCACATTGAACAGCCCGTCCGCCACGTAGATATGGCCTTCCGAATCCACTCCCACGCCCTTTGGACGAAAGACGTCGCCGCGGCTATCGCCCGAGTGTCCGATCGCGTAGCGGAAAGTTCCGTTGCGATCCAGCACCTGGACGCGGAAATTCATGGCATCCACCACCATCAGATCCTGTCCCACTAGCCGCAGTTCGGTGGGCAGGTTGAACTCGCCGTCGCCCGATCCTTTCTTGCCGATGGTCCCGACCACGCTGCCCTGCATGTCGAGCACGTAGATCTTGTCGCGCCACGTATCGGTGACGAAGATCCGCTGGGCGTCGGAATCGACCGCGATGCCGGTGGGGCGCTTGAAAAATCCTTCGCCGCCTTTCAGTGCGCCGATGACGCGCTGGAATTTTCCGTTCGCGCCGAAAACGAAAATCTTGCCGGCTTCGGAATCGGTGACGTAGATGTTGTCCTGCTTGTCGACCGCCACGCACTGCGGCGCGCGCATCTCGTCTTTCGCATCCAGGCGGCTCGCGAACTTATATTTCTTCTGCTCGAAATCGAATATATGGACGCCGAAAGATCCTGGGTCGGTCACGATGAGGCGGCCGCGGGAATCGGTCACGATGCTGTAGGGCCGGACCATGCTGCGATAATCCGGTTCTCCGATGGCGACGTCCACCAGCTTGGTCCAGAACCCGCGCTTCGGCTTCACTTCTTTTTGCGTGTTGAAACTGCGCTCGAATGCCAGGCGGCGGCCGCCGTCCATTTCGAGATGCGGAAGGTTTACCAGCGCGGGCGGTTTGGATTTCGGCCGCGCGAAGGCTGCCGGCATCAACAGCGCCAGCACCGCGCCCGCCTGTAATCCCCGCGTTAGAAAAAGTTGAACCATCGTGATAAACCCACGTACAGGGAAGTCGCCACCACCGGCAGACCTCCCGACCCGCTAAAACTTTGATCGAGCCGGGTGTAGCCGGCTTGAAAATAAACCTTGCGGACTAGATAGACCACCCGGGCGTACACCAGCTTCGTCATGTTCCGCGAGCTGGCGTTGGATTCTTGTTGCGTATTGCTGATGGCGCTCGAGTAACTGGCCGCGAGTGTCAGCCCGTGGATCGGGGTGGCGCCGATCGAAGCCGAGTACGCGTGGCCGCCATAAAGGATCACGGAAGTCCCGCCCACCACCGGCAGCAGCGTGGAGGGCGACGCCAGGCCGTTGGGCGTAAGAACCGAGTTTCCGTCCGATCTTGTAAAGCTGCCGGACGCGCTGAGCCAGCGCATATTGAAGGAAGACGCGTAGCTCTGGGAAAAGCTTCCGGAACCGGCCTGCTGGGCCAGCTCGCTCTTGGAGCCGCTGGCGATACTCGTCCAACTCGACGTCCGGCTGAATTTACGGCTGAGGCTGCCGGAATAGCCATAGCTTGAGGTCGTGTAGGCGATGAGCAAGGTCTGCTGGTTTAAGGAATAGTTGAGGGAGCCAGCAACTTTCCAGCGCCGCACCGGCCGTTGGAAGTTGACGCTGCCGAGGCCGCCGATCGAGCTGGCGTGACTGGGGTTTACCGTGGTTCGAGTGACGCCCCCGGTAGCGTTGAAGAATCCGCCCCACAAGGCATTGGAATAGGTGGCGACCCCGGTGATCGAATCAGACGACAGCGCTTCTCCGAACAATGTCTGATCGCGGTGATCATCCACCGCGGTGAAGGACATGTGAATGGACGGCACTTCGTAATTCCCGTAAGCATCGACGTCGAGCGAGTGGGAAGATTGTCCCGGTACGTTCTCCGGGAGCGTGCCTCCCGCAGCCAGGATGGGCTGATATAGCGTTCCCTCCAGGTTGTCCAGATACTGAGCATTGGCGCCAACGTGAAGATTCTCGATGGGAGTAAAGGTCATTCCCGCAGCGAGGCTATCGATATTCGCATCGTAATGACCGGTGGTGGAATCAAAGTTGATATCGGCGCGGTTCGCGGACGCCGAAAAATTTCCATTAAATGGAAGGGCATGTCCGATACCCACCGAATACGAACTTGTATCCGACCGCGCCGTGACTGGCCCTTCGGACTCAAAAAGCTGAGGCGTCTGGAATTGGTTCGTCGCTAATCGGTAGCTGCCGGTCAGGTTGAATCCAGCCACCAGATAACTGAGGTTGGCATTGAACGAATGAAAGTCGGTGGTCCCTTCGCTCGATGCGCCATAAATCGAGTAGTCGCTGGTGCCCTCCTGGAACCCCACCGAAATGTGCGGGAGATTGGCGACGTTCTCGCTCCAGCCGACATTGAAGCTGTCGGAGTTCCCGAAGCTGGCGTAATTAGCGACGCCCGGAACTCCAAAGTTGCCCGAGCTGTTAAAGATCTTCGAATAACCGATGGAACCGGGAAAATTGCTGCCGCTGAAGATCGAGGAACCCGCGGTGACGCCGCTGCTCGCGATGATGGATTGAAAGTCGGAGTTCGTCCTGGATTGGTTGTAGACAGGCAGAATACTGAACGAGAGGAAATTAGGACTGTAGAAGGAGCCGGTGAGCGCAGCGTTGCCTCCCGCCGTGAAGCCATGATCCGAAGCCTGGCCTAGGTTTCCGAAATCCTCCGTATAACCGCCCGAAACGCTGCCGCTCAAGGTAGCCGTGAGATCGCCAAGCTGCAACTGGGCTTGTGCCCGGTGCCCGATCGCCAGCATTAGTAAGCAGACGATAAATCCGGCCGACTTAGCCACGGCTCTAACTACCTTTCCGCGTTACACGCTTAAAGTTCTTCTACCTTTGCAGTTGCTCGCAATTTTCTATCCAACCCGGAGCGAAGTTGTTCGGTCTTGATCTTTTCCAGCTGCTTGCTCAAGTCGGCCTTCACAGCGGCAAATTTCTGCATTGCCGGCGCGCTGTGCGCGTTGAGACGGATGACGGTGAAGGCCTGATCCACTTGAATGAGCCCGCTCGTCTCGCCCGGTTTCATCGCCAGGGCGGCCTCGATTACTTGTGGGGGCAACTTGGTGCGATCCACGGCCTTGTGGTCGCCCATCATCACGCGATAATCGTCTTCGGAAATCTTTTCCGCCAGCGCTCCGAATTCCTCGTATGTCTTGGTGGTTTTGGC
>JBEKHQ010000138.1:0-6713 GCA_050012195.1 Bryobacteraceae bacterium
TTTCGTTTTCGGTTCTACTGCTCCATTACCCAATCCGGCCCCTTCCTCCCGCCTATCCTCACCCTCGCACACATTTTCATGGGCTGGGGTGAACGGATACCGCTCATGAGGGTTTCGTTTTGCAATTTTAATGTGTCATGTAGAGGCTTTGCGGGTGGGCATTGCGCGAAAGGGGCCATCAGGACAACTTTATTCCTGGCTCGTGGGGATGGTGAGACTGGCGGGACGTAAGTGATTGTGACCAGGCGGGCAATACTTGCAGTAATGCCGTGACTTGAGGCGCGGTGTGAGGCGTCGGCGCGAGCGATTGTGCTCGGAAGTTGCCGTCTTCCGGTAATCCAGTTCTTCTGCCGCGATTAGGCTGGTCCGGTTTGTGCCGTTTCCGAAGGATATAATTCAATCCAATGACGCGATGGTTCATGGTTCTCATCGGCGTGATAGTAGCCGTGTCAGCGGGCGGAGTTATTCGCAGTCACATCAAATCGGAGACCAAGAAGAAACGGGAAGCAGTCTACGAATCAACTCTCCAGGTGTACGCGCGAGATCTGAGGCCTGGATTGACTCGTAAGGAAGTTGAAGATCACCTTCGGGCGAAGGGCACCTACTTCACCCAAATGTGTTGTATCAAAGAGCGGGGTGCTCTTGCCGACCTAGTCAAAATAGGAGAAGAGGATCGCCCTTGGTACTGCAGCGAACACTGGGTTCACGTCGCATTTGAATATGCCGCCCTGGAGCCGCACGATTCTCTAAGAGCATACGACACGGACATGCTGAAGACCATAACGATCTTCAATCAGTTGGGTGGCTGTCTCTGAAGCTGGAGGCCCTCGGCGTCAGCCGTGGTTGGATTCAGAAGACGCAACATGAAAGATGACGGTCGGTAGTGGGTTGTCGGAATCTGGCGGTCCGTAAGCTTTAGCGATTTCACCTGGACGTCTAAAGGCTATCCGCGAGACATCTCTACTCGTTTCTGAGGTCGACGTCAGCACGGACCTAGAAGCTGCCCCACCCACCGATCGCCGACCCCAACCCCTCACTTCCTATACTGGAATCAGGAGACAAACCATGTATCCGCTCAAGAAAGGCAAAACCGCCAATCAGGCCCATGTCGGCCTGCCCGAAGGGACCTTCGAAGAAGAGCATGGGCGCAAAGGATTCTACGGCAAATCCGCTCATCTCTATCACGCGCATCCGCCCACCGGCTGGATTCGCTTCGAGGGCAAGCTCCGGCCGCACTGCTTCGATCTGAACCAGCTCAAACCCACCGACCTCGCCGACTCCGAGGGGATGCCCGTCGCGTTTCTGGGCAACAACGACGTCCGCGTGTCCGTCTCGCGGCGCTCCGAGCCGATGCCGTTCTACTTCCGCAACGCCGATGGCGACGAGTTGTACTTCGTCCATCGCGGCCATGGGAAGATCGAAACCGATTTCGGGCCGCTCGACTACGAGCCCGGCGACTACATCAACATTCCTCGCGCTGTCACCTACCGCGTCATCCCGCAAACGCGCGACAATTTTTTCCTGATTATTCAATCCAAGGCCGAGTTCGAGCAGCCCGACAAAGGACTATTGGGCCAGCATGCGCTCTACGATCCCGCTACCGTGATCACGCCCGAGCCAGCGCCCCTCCTTGACGACCACGCGGAATGGGAGATCCGCATCCGCGCGGAAGACGAGATCTCGAAAGTGGTTTATCCGTTCAATCCCATCGACGTCGTGGGATGGAAGGGCGACCTGACGGTGTGGAAGATCAACATGCGCGACATCCGCCCGGTGATGAGCCATCGCGCTCACCTGCCTCCCAGCGCGCACACGACCTTTGTCACCGAAGGCGCGGTGGTGTGCAGCTTCCTGCCTCGTCCGCTCGAGCAAGACGACCAGGCGCTGCGCGTTCCGTTCTTCCATCGCAACACCGATTACGACGAGTTCATCTTCTACCACGACGGCGATTTCTTCAGCAAAGACAACATCAAGGCCGGCATGGCGACGCTGCATCCGCGCGGGATTCACCATGGTCCGCATCCCAAGGCGCTCGCCAATCAGAAGAAAAAGACGCACACCGACGAGTACGCCGTCATGCTGGATGGTCTCAATCCCATTCACGTCTTGCCGGCGGGGGAAACGGTGGAGTGGAAGGATTACTGGATGAGCTGGATGGAAAAGAAGCCGGTGGAGACCCGCTGATTTGATCGTCGATCCCGCAACGTCATCGCATTTGGATGTTTACAAACTGATGATCGGATCCATCGTGCCGCGGCCCATCGCGTTGGTCTCGACGCGGAGCGAGGACGGACGCTGGAATCTTGCGCCGTTCAGTTTTTTCACGGGCGTGAGCGCGAATCCGCCTATCATCTGCTTCTGTCCCATTCGACGCCCCGGGCCCGAGCCGCGAAAGGACACGCTCCGCAACATCTCGCGCACGCGCGAATTCGTAGTGAATGTCGTCTCGGAGGAAATCGGCGAGAAAATGAATATCACGGCCGGCGAATACCCGCCCGAGGTGGACGAGTTTGAAGTCGCCGGTCTGACGCCGATTGCGAGCGATCTGGTGAAGCCCGCGCGCGTGGCCGAATCGCACGTGCAAATGGAGTGCGTTCTTTATCTCGCACTGGAATTGTCCGCGCTGCCGGGCGGAGGCAACTTGGTGCTCGGAGAAGTGGTGCGTTTCCATATCGCCGATCATCTGGTGGACAACTTCCGGATCGACCCGGACAAGCTTGGCGCCATCGGCCGCATGGGCGGCAATAGCTACGCCCGCACGCGCGATCGCTTCGACATGATTCGGCCCAAGGTCTGACGGCTACTGGCCGTGAATCCAGGCAATGGCTGCGTCCAGCGCCGGATCTTTTCCGGCCAGCAGCGCCTGGCGCGTGAGCGGCGTTTCGACATCCGGCGTCACGCCCAGCCCCTCGAGCGGCTTCCCGCCTTCGGAGATGTAGTTGGCGATCGCATATTGGAAGCCGTCGCCGTTGGGAAGCATCTCGAACAGCGACGGCAGCGCGGCGGCTGCGGTATGCGATCCGAAGACGCGCGCTCGTCCCAGATCCTTCAAGCCTTCCGCGAGAATCTCGGAAGTGGACGCCGATGCTCCGTCCACCAGAATCGCGAGCGGCCCCGAGAAAGTGGTAACGCGCGGATTAACCACGAACTTGAGCGTGGTGTCGCGCATGTACAACGTGCCCAGCCGCTGGTCGGGCTGGTCGATGAACCAACCGGCCATGCCCATGGCCATCGCTCCGATCCCGCCGGGATTCCCGCGCAGATCGATGACGAAGCCGTCGCACTTGGCGCAGGATTGCACCGCGTCGGCGAACTGAGTCATCAACCGCTGCGGATCGAGGAACATATTGAAGCTCACGTAGCCGATGTAGCCTCCGCCCACTCGCGACGAAGCGAACCAAACGTGGCTCGGATAAAGATAGCCGAACTGCACCAGGGGGCCGCGGGGTTCGCCCTGCGGCAGCGTTTTCGAAACCCGTCGATTGTCGCCGTCCAAAAACTCGACATCAATCGATCCCCCGGCGCCGCCCGCGAGACGCGAGAGAATCGCCCGCCGCGTCATTAATTCATGCAAGCTGGACTTACCGTAGGTTTCGCTCAGCTTCGCGGTGATGGGACCCAGATCCGCGCCCGCGATCTTAAGAATCTTCCAGCCGGGCTGCACGCCCAGGTTCGCCGCCGAAGATCCGGGCTCAACCGACGTCACCAGCACGTCCGATCCAACCACGCGCACGTCCACGCCCGTCGTGATCTCGCCTCTGCCGCGTTCGCTGTTCAGGTCCGAGTAGAGATCGCCCGGAACGATGCCGAAATGCGTTTGATGCAGCCGGCCGATCATGTCGTTCATGATGGCGCGCGCGGCCTCCATGCTGTCCGCCTTTTCGATGGCCGGACGCAATTCGTCGTGAACCGCCTGCCAGTCGAGGCCGCCGGGCTTCACCTGCCAATGCTTGTCGCGGATCGTCTTCCAAACGTGCTCGAACGAGTCGATGTTGAGCTGGCGCTGGGTGGGCGTGAGCGCAAACGCGCTCGAGGCCGCCGCGAGAAAAGCTAAGGCGAAAACCGCGGTGACACGCCGGGATACGAGAACGGTCATTCCTTGGCAAAAACCTTGGCGCCCAGCGCGCCGCCGATCATCGGCAGCGCCGTGAGCACGACGAACATCAAAACCAGGGCGAAGATCATGCCTCCAGCCAGCGCGGTGGGATCATCCAGGAGCTGCGTCATAGTCTGCGTGCGAGCGTCGTTCACGGGCAACTGGCTGCGGAAAAACTTCTGAAGGCCGCCTTGATTGGAAATCGCCACCATGGCTGCCGTCATCAGAAGACTTACCAGCGTGAACGAGAAGATCCCGGTGATCCAACCCATGCGCGCTCCGCTGCGGATGCTCAACATTTGCCCGGTGCGGCGCGTGTACAGGAACACCGCGAGAAATCCGGCCGCGAGAACGGCGATCAACAGTCGCGGCAAAGGAAACGGCAGGGGGAAAAGGAAGAGCAGAACGGCGGCGAGGGCGGCCAGGAAACCAATGCGAACGGCCAGCCGGTTGTGAAAACTGATCTCCAGGGGCAGCGCCGCCGCAATCCGCGGAATCTCCGCGACGACTTCCTCTTTCGGCTCGACAGGCTCGGAGAAATCCGGATAATCGTATTGAGGTTTCCCGCACTTATGGCAAAAGCGGGCGTCCGGTGGCAGTTGTGCGCCACACGTGCAGAAATCGGGCACGATCCTAGTTTGACATACGCCAGAAAGCGGTGTGGCGCTCTTCGCACCGGTCTATGTCGCGGGTCTGCCGTGTTCCAGGCATAAGGCGACCAGATCGGCGATATTTGCTTCACCCACGCACATGACCGTGTCCGCGCCACCCCAATAGATCTTCACGGTTCCATCCGGCTCCGGAACCGCGCCGCAGGTGAAGACGACGTTGTGGACGTAGCCGCTAACTTCCCACGGCGCTTCCGGCTGCAGAATCCACGAATCGCCCACGCCGATGATCTTGGCTGGGTTCTTCAGGTCATGCAGAGCGACGCCCAAACGATAGACCGATCCGTCCATGGTCCGAAAGACTCCGTGATAAATGGAGAGCCATCCCTGGCCGGTTTTGATCGGCGGCGCGCCGGGGCCGATCTTCATTTCATCCCAGTGATAGGGCACCGGCCTCATGATGAGCTGGGATTCGCCCCAAAAACGTAAGTCCCGAGAATAGGAGATCCAAATCGACCAGGGCGAAATCTCCGAATGGGGCCGGTCCAGCCGGGCATAGAGTCCGTTAAACTTCTCCGGAAAGATCACCACGTTGCGATAGTCCGCTTCCGTGATCAGGCTGAACCTTTCCACTTGGCTGAAGTCCTTCGTTTTGGCCAACGCGATCCTCACGCCATTTCGCGAGTAGGCGCTGTAGGTGATCAGGTATTCGCCATCCAGAAGGGTCACGCGCGGGTCTTCCACGCCGAATTCTTCGTAGGGGGCGAAAGGGCCGCTTCGCTCCGGAACCAAAAAAGGCTCGGGATCGGCTGAAAAGCGAAACCCGTCGTGACTGCGCGCCAATCCAATAATGGACCTGCCGGTGCGGAGATGAGAACGGAACAGCATGATGTATTTGTCGTCATGCTTCACGACCGCCGCATTGTGAACGGTTTCGACCGGATACGGGATGTCCGCTTTAGTGAGGATCGGATGGCCGTATCGTCTGACGATGTCCGGTTTCATGATGCCCTTTTCGCTTCCAGATCGAAAATGGCGGCGTATACTCGCTCATACCCCTCCACCATCGTTTCAATGGAAAAGCACTGCTGGACGCGCCGGCGACAAGCAGCGCGATCGATTTCGTGGATTCGTTCCACCGCCCGTACTGCATCGTCGACGCTATTGACCAGAAAACCGGTCTGTCCGTCCTGGATTACTTCTCGGCAGGAACCAAAGTCCATCGCGATCACCGGCACTCCGGCGGCATTGGCTTCGGCCAGCACCAGACCAAATCGCTCCGGGATGGTGTTCAAGTGGAGCAGCGCTCGGGCCTCGGAGAATAATTCGTTTTTACCGGATACGTCAAGCGGCCCAACATAGCGGATCTGTTGATCAAGGTGGGGGCTCACCTGTTCGCGGAAGTAAGTGTCATCTTGAATAATGCCCGCGATGACCAGCGGCAACCCGCTTCGGCGGGCAACCTCAATCGCCAGGTGGACGCCCTTGTCCGGGTGGATCCGCCCAAGAAAAATCAGTGCATCTCCGCTCGATTCCCGAAGCGGGTAAAGCGCTAGATCGATCCCGTTGTACACGGTCGCCAGGTAGTTTAGTCCTGGCGCGCGATCGGAATCGCTGATAGAAACGAAATACCCATCCCGATATTTGCAATAAGCGGGCATGATCTTCGGCGACGAAAATCCGTGAATGGTGGTGACCACCGGCGTCCTAACCAGGCGCGTGTAACTCAGCGCCATGAAATCGTAGTGGCTGTGAATGAGGTCGAACTCATCAGCGTGCTCGAACACTTCGGAGATGTGCAGGTATTCCGCCACCTTGGGATCGATGGAGCTATCCTCTTCGTATCCCCTGT
Organism: Bryobacteraceae bacterium; assembly: GCA_050012195.1. GTDB lineage: Bacteria > Acidobacteriota > Terriglobia > Bryobacterales > Bryobacteraceae > Palsa-89. Next base: position 6,557 of record JBEKHQ010000138.1, read on the forward strand.
CGACCACGGAGCGCAGATGAGCGCGGGTCACGGAATCCCCAGTGGCGAACAATGTCACATCCCAGCCGCGAGCCACCAGTCCCTCGGTGATGTTGCCGGCGACCGTTTCCCAGGCGCCGTATTGTCGCGGCGGTGTCCGCCAGGCAACCGGCGATAG
>JBEKHQ010000139.1:0-7863 GCA_050012195.1 Bryobacteraceae bacterium
TCTCGGGCGCTTTGCATGGCGCAAAACCGACAAACCAGGCATTGTCCTTCATGCTCTCGGTGAGCTTGAACCCGGCTCTCAAGGCGTCGTTGGAAACCAACTGCGCGCTTCCGGTTTTGCCGCAAACGTCGATACCCGGAATGTGAGCCCGAACGCCGGTGCCGCCTTCGTTCACCACGCCATACATTCCGGAGATCACCTTCTGAATATTTTCGAGATTGACGTCGCCGCGGCGCGCGGGCATCACGTGGACGGCGTCCTTCACCAAGTGCGGTTGAAACCACATACCGCCGATCGCGATTCCGCCGATGGCCGAAGCCAGTTGGAGAGGGGTAATGGCGGTTGCGCCCTGTCCGACCGAAACCGAAATGTTTTCGCCGGGATACCACTTCTCGCGGAAATTGCGGATCTTCCAGCGCCGGGAGGGAACCACTCCTTCGGCTTCGTGCGGCAAATCGATCCCGGTCTTGTGGCCGTAGCCCACCATTTCGGCGTAGCGGGCGATATCGTCGATGTCCATGCGATTGCCCACGTTGTAGAAGAAGGTGTCGCAGGAGTGCACTAATCCGCTGTGCAGGTCCACGGTCCCATGTTTGCCCCAGCATTTGAAGAAGCGCCCATAGAAATTGGCGCCGCCGGGGCAATTGACGCGGAAACTGTCGTTGATCGCGCCGGTCTCAAGTCCGGCGAGCAACATGAGGGGCTTGAACGTAGACCCCGGCGCTTGTTGAGCTTGAATGGCCCGATTCAACAACGGATGGGCGGGATTATCCACGAGATCTTTCCAGTCTTTGGATCGGATGCGCCCGGCGAACAGATTAGGATCGAAGGCCGGACGGCTGACCATGGCCAGCACCTCTCCGTTACGCGGATCGAGCGCAACCACCGCGCCCCGGCGATTCTCTAACGTGAGCTCGGCCACCGCCTGGAGATCAAGATCGATGGTGGTTTCGAGGCTCTTACCAGGGATCGACTCCTTGTCGTCGGCCAGTATCCGCCGCTCGTTGCCGAAGCTGTCCACTTCCACGCGCCGCTGGCCGTCGACGCCCATCAGGGTCTCGTTGTATTCGCGCTCGAGGCCGTCCTTGCCGATTACGTCGCCCTGGTGGAAACGCGATAACTCAGGAGTGTTCAATTCGGTTTCGCTGATCTCACCGACGTATCCAATCACATGCGCAGCCAAGCCGTCGCGGGGGTAGAGCCGGTGCTGCACGTGAATCACTTCCAATTCCGGTCGTAGTCCAGATTCAAGCCCTCGGCGATCGGCTTCAAATGCTCCACCTTGAGGTTGTCGCGCGACAGGTACAGGCTGAACGTGGAATGGTTGTCGACAATCACGCGGCCGTCGCGATCCAGGATCTTGCCGCGCGGCGCCAGCACGGGAATCGACTTGATGCTGTTCTGCATGGCGCGTTCCTGGTACCACTCCGGATTGCGCACTTGCAGATCCCAGAATCCCGTGATCAGGAAAAGGAAGACTCCCACCGTGAGGTATTGAAAGAAAGCGATTTTCCCGGACGCGAACTTGCTGTCGTCGCGCAACAGACTGGCTGCGCTCTCGTCATGTTCGGGGCCGGGGCGGATTGTCACAAATAATTGCCTAGCGGGCTACTCTCAGTTTATCCAATACCTTGAACAGCGGCAGAGCTACCAGGGCGTTGAGCAGGCCAAAAACCAAAGTCTGCTGCACGTCGAACAGCATCGCCTGCCCCAGCAGCGCCCGCGCCAGCACCCAATAGAAGAACTGATGAAAGAAGTAAAAGAAGAAGCAGATAATGAACGTCACGATCGGATTCTCGACATCGAAACGCATGCTTACGGAGGCCGCGAAGTAGCCCACCAGCGTCTTAACGATCCCGAACATCCCGATGGGCTGATGCGACAGCGAATCCTGCACCAGTCCGATGGCCATTCCATAGAACATCGCCGACATCGGGCCTTGCCGGCTCACCGCGAAATGCACGGTGATGAGAAGCGGCAGCTCCAAGTAAGCCAGAAACGGCACGAAACGCGGAACGTACACCTGGGATAAGATCGCGATTAGCGGAATAACGATCAGCCACACGGCCCGCAGGCGTTTGACGCCCTGCTTGCGGGGAGCGGTGGTCAGGATCTGTTCGGTGTACTCGGTCATGGATTGCGCGGCGCCGGAGGACGGTCTGCGGGCGGTTTGGCCGGCGCGGCCGCGCCCGAATCCGCATCGGAGGTCTCGGGGAGCGATGGAGGAACCACCGCGGCGGGCTTCGGAGGAACCGCAGGCTGGGGAGCACCGAGGGGAACCGCGCTCGCGGGCGTGTTCGCGCGGATGCCCGGAATCTTGGTGAAATCCGGAGGTTTCGAGCCAGGCACGCCTTCGCCGAAAACGTGGTTCTGCGCTGCGCCGGCCTGCTTGTATTGTTCGCGCAGCCGGTCTGCGTCGGTGGTCAGGAACGTGCCGTTGGCTTCCGGCGTCGTGGCTTGGGCGGCGCTTTCCGCGGGCGAGGCAAGAATCTTATAACCGGGCGTGGCCATGTCGCTATCGGGGATCTGCTGGTGCACGCCTTCCAAGACAATCAGCACTTCCTCAACCCCTCCCTGCATGCCGCTGGGCTTGATATAAATTTCCTTGAAGGTCTTGCCGTTGCGCGCCGCGCTCACTTGGCCCACGGGGAAGCCCTTGGGGAAAATGCGATCGTCCCCGGAGGTGTAAAACCACTCGCCGGCATCCACCGCTTCCTCGTTCTGGACATAGTCCACCAGGCATTCGCTGTGTCCTTGTCCCTTGAGCGTGCCTCGAACATGGTTCTTCAGCGAGATCACTCCCGCGGCGAAGGTTGGATCGGTGATGAGCATCACCAGCGACGCGGTGGGGTAAGCATCCACCACCTTGCCCACGATCCCGTCCGGCGTCACGACAGCCATGCCGCTTTCGACACCCGAGGCCGAGCCTCGATCCACGAAAACCACCTTGGAATTGGCGCCGGTGCCATTGCCGATCACGCGCGCCGCCACGGTCTTCGATTGAGAATGAGCCTGAAACACGCTGAGCGCTCGGGCGCGATCCGCCGTAGAGAGTTCCGATTTCAGGTAGTGATTCTCGAGCTTCAGATCGCCATTCTCGTGCTTGAGTTTGTCGTTCTCGCTCTTCACGCCGAGCAACACGAAGTAGTCTTCGACAAAGCCCCAGGTGTAGCGGCGGACCACCTCCAGCACCTGCTCGGCCGGCGTCACCGCGGTTACGGCCCAGACGCGGATCAGCGGAATATCGCGATTGGTTTTAACCTGGTAGGCGATCAACAGCAACTGCGCCACGATCACGATCAGCAGGACCGTGAGGTTGCGGTAGCGGCTGAGGAAGAAATCCATCGTTACAACCCATTGTTCCGGACAATCCGGTTCGCGGCTACTCGATCGCGACTCTTCGAAGCAATTTGAAGTCCGTCAGCATTTTTCCGGTACCCAGGACCACGCTGGCCAACGGGTCCTCGGCGATCGATACCGGCAAACCGGTTTCCTCGCGTATCCGCTTATCTAAATTCTTCAACATCGCGCCCCCTCCGGTCAAAACGATGCCCCGATCGCTGATGTCGGCGCTGAGTTCCGGAGGCGTCCGCTCGAGCGCCACGCGGATGGCGTTCATGATCGTCGCGACCGATTCGGAAAGCGCTTCCCGGATCTCGCTGTCGTCGATGGTGAGCGTCTTGGGGACACCCTCGATCAGGTTGCGGCCTTTGATTTCCATCGTCAGCGGTCTGTCCAGGGGATAGGCCGAGCCGATCTGAATCTTGATGGCTTCGCCGGTGCGCTCGCCGATCAGCAAGTTATACTTGCGCTTCAGATACTGCATGATGGCGTTGTCCATCTCGTTTCCAGCGACGCGAACCGAACGCGAATAGACGATACCGGAGAGCGAAATGACGGCCACGTCGGTGGTGCCGCCACCGATGTCCACCACCATGTTGCCCGAAGGCTCGGTGACTGGAAGGCCTGCCCCGATCGCCGCCACCATGGCCTGTTCCACCAGATGCACTTCGCTCGCCTTGGCGCGGTAAGCCGAATCGATGACGGCGCGCTTCTCCACCTGGGTGATTTCGCTGGGAACGCCGATCACGATGCGCGGATGGACCAGCACCTTGCGTCCATGCGCTTTCAAGATGAAGTAGTTGAGCATTCGCTCGGTGACTTTGAAATCGGCGATGACGCCGTCCTTCATGGGACGGATGGCCACAATGTTGCCGGGAGTGCGCCCGAGCATCTCCTTGGCTTCCTTGCCCACCGCTTCCACTTCGCCGTTGGTTTTATTGATGGCTACGATGGATGGTTCGTTAACGACGATTCCTTTACCCTTGGCGAAGACCAAGGTGTTGGCAGTTCCGAGATCGATAGCGAGATCCGATGAGAACAGACTAAAAAGGGAACGAACGTTCATTGGGACTCTTCGGGCTCCTTCGCCCTGCGATGGGCTTTGTTACACCCATTTATCGGCAATTCAATGCTTTAGCGGAAGGTCTTGCAGTCCTTCCGAGCGTAACATATTTCACGATGGAAAGCTCGCCGGCGGGGTCTTTCGGCGCAGGGCGTCTGGTAAAGCATCCAGCCTACCGGTAGAAGCAGTACCACCAGTACGCTTTCGGCCTCGCGCGATCGGAATCTGGTCCCAACGGAGGCCCGCTGGCCCATACTTTAGCCAGGCAGCTAGTAAAAACTGAGTGCCCGCCGGCATCGAGATGCTGGCGCAAAGGGTTCCGGGAGGAACGAATGAGAGAACGAATGAGAGCTGGAAATATTACGAAGCTGCTGGCCGTTGCCGTCTTCGCGTTGGGGTTCGCAACCTGCGCCTCGGCGGATATCACCTGGACTTTCAACGACGTCACTTTTTGTTATGACTGTGGGGGCACGGCGAACAACGATATCACGGCGACTAGCTGGTTTACGACTGACAACTCGGCCGACACGATCACTGGCTACGACATCACTGTTGAGGGGACGAATACGCAAGCTGATAACGAATACACCCCCGGCGACAGCGCTTCGTATTTCGGCCCTCCCGAGTTTCTTTCTACAGACACAACCCACCTTGATTTTTACGACTTCGCAAGCAATCAAAACCTCGACTTTTATCTTGCCGCGCCGGGAATCACGAGCGCTGGAGGGACGGTGACCCTGTTGGCGGGAGACGACGGTGAGACCAGCAGTTCGACCATCGCTTGTGCGGGTTGCGCTACGCTCGTCTCCGGTTCGGTTACTGGTAGCACGGTACCCGAGCCCAAGCTTGGCGCCTTCCTGTTGATCGGCTTGGCTGGACTGGGCTTCTTCGCACGCCGAAAGTTCGCGAATAGCCCTGCCTAGAGCTCAAGCTGCTGCACGTTCGCCGCATCCTTCAAAAACCTGGGCTGCTCGTTTCCAGCCTGTGGGAAAATTGAACTGAGATGCTCACGCGACGCTCGTTGGTCTTCGGCGGTCTGGCGGCTCTGACCGCCTGCTCCCGGCCCAAAGCGCGCGGCTTCTCCGGCTACGCGTTCATCGCCAACCAAGAGGGCGGCGCGATCGCGGCTGTCGACCTGGAAGTATTCGCCGTGGCCCGCCACATCCGCGTCGACGGCGCTCCCACTGCGGTGGTCGCGTCTCCGCAAGGTCGGCAAGTCTATGCCCTTACCCCCGCCAACGGCTCGGCTCACGAGATTCTCGCCGGCAATCTGACGCTTTCGCGCACGCTGCGCGTGGCTGAGTCCGCCGTCACCATGCGATTGGCGCCGGCCGGCGATACCTTGTATGTGCTCTGCCGCGAACCCCGCCGATTGGTTTCGCTGGCGCTGAATCCCTTGCGAATGGATTGGGTGCTGCCGCTGGCCGCCGATCCGGTCGATTTGGATGTGTCCCCGGACGGTAAGCTTCTCGCCGTCAGCTATGGCGCCACGCGAGCCATCTCGTTCGTCGATACGCTACGCCGCCAAGTTTCCCCGCCGATCGCCACGTCCGGAGAGATCGGCTCAGTGCGATTCCATGCCGATCAACTCATCGCCGCCAACCTGAGCGAGCGTATGCTCTCGATCTTCGACGTCCAAAGGCGCAGGCTGATCGTCAATCTTCCCTTGGCGGTTCAGCCCGACCACTTATGCTTCAAGGCCGACGGCGGCGAGTTGTTCGTGACCGGCGCCGGAATGGACGCCGTAGTGGTGGTGGAACCTTACTACACGCCGCAGGTCGCCAAGACGGTGCTCGCGGGCCACACTCCCGGCGCGATGGCCGCGTGCACGCCTCCCGATTCCCCGGGCTATTTGCTGGTAGCCAATCCCAATTCGGGCGACGTCAGCATCCTGGATATCAACTCGAAGAACGTGGTGGCCGTGACGCCCGTTGGCACGCGGCCGTCGTTTATCGCCATCACTCCCGACAATCAGTACGCCTTGGTGTTGAACCAGGTCTCGGGCGACATGGCGGTGATTCGGATGCCGAACGTCACGCGCGCCGTGAACGAGCAGCGGCGCTGGAAGAAAGGCCCGCTATTCATGTTGATCCCGGTGGGTTCGAAGCCGGTGAGCGCGGCCATCGTCGGAATTTAACCGGGACGCAATCCAAGCGGCGCTGAGGATCGCCAGGCCCGCGATGGCAGCGGTCTCCGCGCGTAGAATCTGGTCTCCCAGCGAAACCGATGTCCATCCGCCGGCCGCGATGGCTGCTCGCTCGCGGTCCGTCCATCCGCCTTCCGGACCCACCAGCAACGCCACTTGGTCTTTGTCGCGCCTGGCGCCTGGCAGCAGGCCGAGCAACGGCGGGGAGCACGCCTCCTCGAGATGGTACCGATAATCCGCGCCGAGTTCGAGCGCATCCTGCAACGATTTTGGCGCTTCAATGACGGGCAATCGGTCGCGCCGCGATTGTTCGCTCGCCTCCCGCCCGATCCTGTTCCATCGCTCCAAGCGTTTCTTAGCCGCCCGCTCAAGGCCAGGAGTGGCGCGCTCGGCGTCCACGGGAATCACTCGCTCCACGCCCAATTCGGTGACTTTCTCCAGCATCCATTCGAATCGTTCAAAGCGGATTAGGGATGCGAGCAACGTCGTGCGCATCGGCGGTGGCGCAGCCTCGATTTCCTCGACAATGGCGAACAGCACCAGATCCTTGCGCGCGCTTTCCACTTCGGCCAGGTAAACCTTGTGGTTGTCGGAAAGCTCGAATTTCTGACCGGCTTCGACGCGCAGCACGCGCGTCAGATGATGCGCATCCGCGCCGTCTATCTGTGCGTGCCCGCTGTGAACCCGATCCACGAAAAATCTGCGGCGCGCCATGATGCCACCTATAATGTACGAGAGATGATCGCCTTCCTGCGCGGCAAGCTTCTCGAAAAACATCCGAACCAGGTCATCGTCGACGCGGGCGGCGTCGGCTATGACGTCACGGTTCCGATCTCGACATTCTCCGCGTTGCCCGGCGTGGGCGCTGAGATCCAGTTGCGCGTCCACACGCACGTTCGCGAGGACGCGTTCGCGCTATTCGGATTTCTCACAGCCGAAGAAAAAACCGTTTTCGAAAGGCTGATCTCGGTCAGCGGCATCGGTCCGTCGCTAGCCATCAAAGTGTTGTCCGGCATGCCGACCGCCGGTTTGATTCCCGCCATTCGCAACGGCGAGGTGGAACTGCTCGTCCGCATCCCCGGAGTCGGCAAAAAGACCGCCGAGCGGATCGTGCTGGAGCTAAAGGACAAGCTGGAAGGCGTCATGGGCGCGGCGCCCTCGGCTGCGACGGACAGGCGCCCGCCGGTTCTCAACGTCGTGGAAGCTGACGTGCTTTCGGCGCTGCTCAACCTGGGTTGCAACCGGGCATCGGCGGAAGCGGCCGTGCGCGGCGCGAAGACGGAGGGAATGGCGCCTGAATTCGAACCGCTGT
>JBEKHQ010000140.1:0-6688 GCA_050012195.1 Bryobacteraceae bacterium
AGGCGCAATCGCATTACACTCCGGTTTCCGAGATTCATTTGCCCGGATACCGAGTGTTCACCGAGGGCCACACGGGTCAGATCCGGCGCGCGGCGCAGATGATGTGGGACGCCAAGCGGCCGTTCGTGTACGCTGGCGGCGGCATCATCGCGGCCAATGCGTCTGAAGAGCTGCGCGAGCTGGTGGAGTTGCTGGATGCTCCCACCGTGAACACGCTCATGGGTCTCGGTGCCCTGCCCGCCGAGCATCGCAATTTCATCAGCATGCCGGGAATGCACGGCAGCTATGCCGCCAACATGGGGATGAGCAATGCCGACCTTCTGATCGCCCTGGGCGTCCGCTTCGACGATCGCGTGACCGGCCGCTTGTCGGCCTTCGCGCCGCACGCCAAGGTGATTCATGTCGACATCGATCCGGCCGAAATCGGCAAGAACCGCGTGCCCGACCTGCCGATCGTGGGCGACGTGAAGCGCGTGATGCAGAAATTGACCAAGGTGTTGCACGAACTCGCGCCCGAACACCGCGAGCGCAACGCGGGCGATCGAACGGCCTGGTGGCGGCAGATTCGCGAGTGGCAGGCCGAGCATCCGTTGACGCCCGAGGTGTCCACCACCGAAATCAAACCGCAGCACGTGATGCGGGAAATCGACCGGCTCTCCGGCGGCCGCGCCATCGTCAGCTCCGACGTGGGTCAGCACCAGATGTGGGCGGCGCAGTTCATCCGCTTCAACCAGCCGCGGCTGTGGCTCAACTCCGGCGGACTCGGCTCGATGGGCTTCGGGCTTCCGGCTGCCATCGGCGCGCAGTTCGCATGCCCGGACAAGCTGGTCTTCGCCATCGTGGGCGACGGCGGATTTCAGATGTCGATTCCCGAGCTGGCCACCATCGCCAACCATGGCCTGCCGATCAAGATCGTGGTGGTCAATAACGGCTACCTGGGTATGGTCCGGCAGTGGCAGGAGCTGTTCTACAACAATCGGCTTAGCCAGGTGGAGCTGAATTCGTTTCCGGACGTGACCAAGCTGGCGGGCGCCTATGGATTCACGGGGCGCACCGTCGAGAAAGTCAGCGAGCTGGCGCCCGCGCTCGAGGAAGCCGTGCGCGAGAATGGCCCGTATCTGCTCAACATTCGCGTCTCGCCTTTCGAGAACGTGTATCCGATGGTTCCGGCCGGAGGCGCCATCAACGAGATGGTGCTGGGACCGCCCCAACCGGTGGAGGTCTGAAGATGCTGCAAGTCATCTCACTCCTGGTGGAGAACAAGCCCGGCGCTCTGATGCGCATCACCGGCGTGCTGAGCGCGCGCGGCTATAACATCGAAAGCCTGACGGTTGCCCGAACGCTGGATCCGACGCTCTCGCGGATGAGCATCGTGGTGGACATCGAGCCGCAACTGCGGGCGCAAGTGATCAAGCAGATGAATAAGCTCATCAACGTCCTGCAAGCGTCCGATTTGAGCGATGCGGGCGCGGTGAAGCGCGAGCTGGTCTTGATCCGCGTGCGCGCCGCGCAAGCCAGCCGTACCGCCATACTCAAGGAAGCCGAAATCTTCGGCGCGCGCGTGGTGGATTCGTCCACCGAAGGCTTCGCTTTGGAGGTGACGGGCGAATCCGAGAAGCTGGACGAGTTCATCGATGTGATGCGCAGCTACGGCGAGATCGACGTTACGCGCTCGGGCACCGTGGCTGTTTCGCTCGAGGCCAAGAAGCTGCGCTTGTCTCCGCCGGTTTCGAGGACATTGCATACGGAAGAATCAGACGAGAAACTGGAAACCAGACACTAGAAAACAATATGGCCAAACGCTATTACGAAAAAGACGGGAATCTCGCGCTGCTGAACAACAAGACGGTAGCCATCATCGGCTACGGCAGCCAAGGGCACGCGCATGCCTTGAACCTGCGCGACAGCGGCGTCAACGTCGTGGTCGGATTGCACGCCGGAAGCCAGAGCGCGGCGAAAGCTTCGGCGGCGGGGCTGAAGGTGCTGCCGGTGAGCGCCGCCACCGACGCCGCGGATATCTTGATGATCCTGGTGCCCGACCACATCCAGGGCGATCTGTACAACTCCGAGATCGCGCCGCATCTGACCCCGGGCAAAACGCTCATGTTCGCGCACGGTTTCAACATCCATTTCGGCCAGATCCACGCTCCCGCCGGAGTGGATGTCTCCATGATCGCCCCCAAGGCGCCCGGACACCGCGTGCGCGAGTTGTTTACCGAAGGCGTCGGAGTTCCGGCGTTGGTCGCGGTGCATCAGGACGCTTCCGGGAACGCGCTCGCGAATGCGCTGGCCTACGCCCTGGCGCTCGGTTGCCTGAAAGCCGGCGTGATCGAGACCACTTTCAAGGAAGAGACCGAAAGCGATCTGTTCGGCGAGCAGGCCGTGTTGTGCGGCGGCGCGAGCGAGCTGATTCGCGCCGGCTTCGAAACGCTGGTGGAAGCCGGCTACGCCCCCGAAATCGCGTACTTCGAGTGCCTACACGAATTGAAGCTGATTGTCGATCTCATCTACGAAGGCGGACTCGGTTACATGCGATTCTCGGTGTCGGACACGGCCGAATACGGCGACTACACGCGCGGCCCGCGTATCGTCAATCAGCAAACGCGCCAGGAGATGAAAAAGATTCTTTCCGAAATTCAATCCGGCGAATTCGCTCGGCAATGGATCGAGGAGAACAAAACCGGCCGGCACAAGTTTCTGGCTCTGCGGGAGGCCGCGCGCAACCAGCCCGTCGAACAGGTGGGCCGCGAGTTGAGGCAAATGATGCCCTTCTTGAAGAAGAGGAAGGAGGCCGGCGTGCCCGAAGAACAGCAGGCGGCCGCCGTACACAAGTAGGCTATGCGAATTCAGACTTTCGATACCACGCTCCGCGACGGCACCCAGGGCGAGGCTGTTTCGTTTTCGGTGGAGGATAAGCTCGTCATCGCGCAAAAGCTGGACGAGCTGCATATCGATTACATCGAAGGCGGTTGGCCCAACTCTAATCCCAAGGACAAGGAGTTCTTCCAGCGCGCCCGCGATCTCACGCTCAAACACGCCCGGCTCACCGCGTTCGGATCGACGCGCTTCTCGAAGAACAAAGTAGAGCAGGATCCCAACGTGCGGGCCTTGCTCGACGCCGAAACGCCCACCATTTCGATTTTTGGGAAGAGCTGGGACCTGCACGTAAAACGCGCTCTAGGCATCGAAGAGGAAGACAACCTGGCGCTGATCTCGGAAACGGTGAAATATCTGAAAGACCATGGCCGCGAGGTGGTCTACGACGCCGAGCATTTCTTCGACGGCTATAACGCGAATCCCGATTTCGCGTTGCGCACGCTCGAAGCGGCCAAAAACGCCGGCGCCGATATCCTGTGCCTCTGCGACACCAATGGCGGAAACCTGACGCACCGCATCGTCGAAGTGGTATCGGAAGTCCGCAAACGCTTCGACGGCGTGCTGGGCATCCACACGCATAACGATTGCGACGTTGCCGTCGCCAACACCATCGCCGCGGTGGAGGCAGGCTGCACGCACGTCCAAGGCTGCATGAACGGCTACGGCGAACGCTGCGGCAACGCCAACCTGGTTTCGATCATCGCCAATCTGGAACTGAAGCTCGGCCACACCACCATCGGCCGCGAGAATCTCCAGAATTTGGCCACCATGGCGCGCTTCGTCGCCGAGCTCGCCAATCTGCCGATGCGCAACGATCAGCCTTACGTCGGTCACAGCGCGTTCGCGCACAAGGGCGGCGTGCATGTCAGCGCGGTGCTGAAGGATTCGTCGACGTATGAGCACGTGAAGCCGGAGCTGGTGGGCAATCGCCAGCGCGTTTTGTTGAGCGATCTGTCGGGACGCGGCAACGTGATCTACAAGCTCAAGCAGCACGGTCTAGCCGAGCGGCTGGACGGCGAGGCGCGGCGTCAATTGCTCGAGCGCGTGAAGCACCTGGAGTACCAGGGTCACGAGCTGGAGGCGGCCGAAGGGTCCTTTGAGTTGCTGGTGCGCGAGGCTCTGCATCCGGGTTGGAATCCGTTCGAAGTGGTGAGCTACGACGTCACCACGCGCATGATCGGCGGCACCACCGCAACCGTGACGCTCCGCATACATGACAGCGTCCACACCGCCACGGCCACGGGCCAAGGTCCCATGAACGCGCTCGATCTGTGTCTGCGGCAATGCCTGTCGGCCGTGTATCCGAATATCAAGAACGTCCGGCTGACGGACTACAAGGTGCGCGTGCTGGAACCGAAGAAGGGCACGGCTGCAAAAGTTCGCGTGTTGGTGGAATGGTCCGATCACCGCCGTAGCTGGGCCACCGTGGGAGTTTCCGACAACGTCATCGAAGCCAGCTGGTGCGCCTTGGTGGACGCGATCCGCCTGGAGCTGATGCGCCTCACCGAGCAGGACGAGAGCATCGACAAAGTGGTGGAAGACTACTGCTGGGGCGTGTAGCGCCGGCCGTTTTTCTACGAAACCATCTCGGTCATATCCCGGGCCAGCGAATACAGCTCGGCGGCTTGCGCGCTCAGCTGTTCCGAGGCGCTGGCCGATTGCTCAGCGCTCGCCGCGGTGCCTTGAACGGCCGCCTGCACCTGCTCCATGGCTATCCGGATTTGATCGATTTGTACGCGCTGCTCCGCCGACAGCGACGCTACACCATTCGCCAAAGTTTTGATCTCTCGGATTCGGTCGGAGATACACTGCAAGCCGCCTCCGAGCGTCGCTGTTTTGTCGGCAGCCACCCCGCTACTCCGCACCGACGCATCTACTTTCTCCGAAGTATTTCGCGCCGCGTCAGCCGACCGGCGAGCGAGATTTCGTACTTCGTCCGCCACCACCGCAAAGCCTGCACCCGCTGAGCCGGCGCGTGCCGCCTCCACCGCGGCATTCAGAGCCAGGATATTGGTTTGAAACGCGATTTCGTCGATAACCTTGACGATCTGGAGCGTCTCGTGGCTGGCCGCGCCGAGCTTCTCCATGGCTTCATTCACCGCTCCCATCTCAACCACTCCGGTTTCCGCCGCTTCGCTCGAATCTTTGGCCAGTTTCTCAACGCTCGCGCAGGCGGCGCTGTTCTGCTCCGCTTTAGCGAAGACCTGCTGCAAGGAAGCATGAATCTCTTGCGCGGAAGCCGCCGCCTGGGACGCTCCGCCCGACAATGATCCGCTGCTGGTTGCCACTTGCCCCGCTGCCGAAGCCAGCTGTTCAGCGCAATTGTTTACTTTCCGCACGTTGTTCGCTATGCGTGCCGTCAATTTGCGCGAAATCAGCCGCCAAGATACCGCTCCAATGAACGATGCGCCCAGGATCACCAAGGAAACCACCAACGCGCCTCTGTTCGCCAGCTCGCGGAGCGCGGCGGCGGATTGGACTATTTCGTTCTCCGGTAAGCTGACGGCGATGACCAGATCCCACGGCTTGTAGTAACGAAAATACGCGAGCTTCTTCACCGGCGCTGGGTCGCCGGGGTTCTGCCATGGATAGTGCTCCACTCCCGCCTCGCCCGCCTTCAGCTTGACGGCTCGGTTGCAAATGTTCTGGATAAAGTAGCGGCCCGCGTTGTCGTGAGCTTCCCAAATGTTTTCGCCGTCCCGAGCGCCGCCTTTCGAAACCACGTATTGCCCTCGAGCCGCGCCCGAAGCGGTTACCGCAAATACATACCCGGTTGCGCCAATTTTCATCTCGATCATTTTGGCGCGCAGCGACCCCAGCGCTTCGGTTTGCGGCGTTCCCGCGTACAGCATCCCATCGACGCGATGAGCGGAGTCGTAGGTCGGTTCGTAGGCCGTAATGTACCAGCCGTTCACCACGTACGCCCGGCCGACGAAGCGTTCGCCCCGCAAAACAGTTTCGATCACCGGGTTCGCGGAACCATCCGGATTCCTCGCTGGAATATACGTGCCGATGGCCCGTCCACCATCGTTTGAGCGGACGCTGGTGGCAATCCGAAGCATATCGCCGGCGTCGTTCATGCGTTGAAAGATTGTCGCGGTGGCGCCCGTCGTTTCTTTCAGATCGTCCACGATCGCCATGGGGACATCAAAGCCCCGCGAGTTTCCTAGCCACCGGTTGCCGGCGAAGATCTTCGGCATCGACACGCGCGTGCTCTGCTTGGTTAGCTGGTTGGTAGCCGCCCACTCGACCGATTCCCCCGTGTGCGGATGCAATCCTCCCGCCCGCTCCGCCAGCTTCCGCGCCGCATCCAGATCGCGCGCCAGCATGCCTTGCGTACTCTCGCACATGAAATAGACTTGCTCGGCAGCTTTCTCCAATTCGACGTCGCGCGCCGCCTCGGTAAAATTGTGATTCTGTATCAATGTCACAACTCCGATGATGAGCAAAGGGGCCGCTGCCAGGCTGGTGCCCATCACTGTCAGTTTCGTATCCAAGCGCATAATGAATTGGCTCGCTCCACATGACTGCATGAAGGGCAGCCGTTGTTTTGCTTATCGGTCAACACCGATAGTTCTCCAGTACTAAAATGGTGAAACAATAGGTCGTCGGCGCGTTGCGCCATCCGATGCGCTATTTCCTATCCAGATCCCTCCCGCCGTTTTCGCGCGTCCTGCTGGTCGAAAGCGGCCGCCGGGAGCTACTAGAAGACTTGCTAACGGGCCTCTACGACGTTCATCCGGAAATGAAAGCGGACCTGGTAACCTGCTACGCGGGAGTCCCCAAAAACCTGCGTGCCGATCTCGGCGAG
>JBEKHQ010000141.1:0-6686 GCA_050012195.1 Bryobacteraceae bacterium
AGGACACCAACGAGCCGGAGTTGATCCAGGCATTCCTAAAAAGAAAGTACCGAGGTAAGCAGCTCCGAATTTTTTTCGCCGACGAAAAGAACCTAGCGGCGGCGTACCGGCGGCTGCGCTATGCAGGGTTTTCGTCCGGCGCATCCATCAAGGTACTGAAACAGTATGCCAATCAAGCGGAGGCGCTGGATGGAATCGAAGCGGAAGAAAGCGAACCGGAGAGCTGAAGTGACCGGTTTGCGATTCGAGTGCCAGCCCGGTTGCACCAACTGCTGCCGCCAGCAGGGCTTCGTCTATCTGAGCCAAGCCGATCTCGGAAGAATCGCGAAATTCCTCGATCTGACGGAGGCCGAATTCGAGCGCCGCTATGTTTACCGGACTCGCCACTTGCTCCGGCTGCGCATGCCGCGCCACACCCAGTGCCACTTCCTGCTGGAAGGCGGCTGCTCCATTCACCCGGTAAAACCGGTGCAGTGCCGGATCTTTCCGTTCTGGCCGGAGCTGGTGAACGACAAGCGCGAGTGGCGCAAAACGGCGGCCTGGTGTCCGGGAATCGGCCAGGGCGAGTTGGTGCAAATCGAAACCGCGCGCGAGCGCGCCACCGAGATGCGCCAAGCCTATCCCGGCATGTACGGACTCTTGGTCGGCAGTCAAAGAAGCTGACAGGCTTCGTCGAAGTCCAGGCGCGGGTTGCGCGGAAGGAGCTTGGATGCATCGCCATACCCCAGATTGCACAGAAAGTTCGATTTCACGCTAGGAGGAAAAAACTCCTGGTCTACCTTGGCGTTGTCGAAGCCGGACATAGGGCCGCAATCGAGGCCCAGCGAACGGGCGGCCAGAATGAAATACCCGCCTTGCAAGCTTCCATTGCGAAAAGCGATGATTTGCGCCAACTCGGGCGAACTGGCGAACCGCTCGCCCAGCGCCGGGTTGTTGGGGAACAATTTCGGCATCTGATCGTAAAACTTGAGATCGTGCGCCACGATCGCGGTCACCGGCGCTTGCATCGTCTTGTCGACGTTAGCCGGAAGTAGAGCCGGCCGCAAGCGCTGCTTGGCCTCCGGAGTTCGCAGAAAGAGAACCCGCGCCGGACAACAGTTGGCGCTGGTCGGCCCCCACTTCGTTAAGTCGTAGAGCTCGCGCAACAGGTCGTCGGTGACCGGCTTGTCGAGCCAGACATTGTGCGTTCGGGCTTGGCGGAAGAGTTGATCCAGTGCTTCGGAGTTGATTGGCTGATTCATGGTGTCTTCCCCCTAGGATGGCAGTTTCCGCGCTTGACCCGATGATACATTTGCGGTACCACTGTTCTGATGATACGAACGGTCCTCGCGATTCTGGGCGGATACGCCGTGATCGGAATTTTAGTGGTTGCGACGGACCAGGTTTTCGCCGCTCTGATTCCTGGTTTCCGGTCCGCGCCAATGCCGCCGCTCTACTATTTCGGCATAAGCCTGGCGACGGACACTTTCTATTCCATTGGCGGCGGATATTTGTGCGCTCTGATCGCGCGAGAACGATTTCGGGGGGCGACACTGGGACTCATGATCGGCGGCGAAATCGTGGGCGCAGCTTCGCAAATTGCCTTTTGGCAAACTGTACCGCACTGGTTCGCAATCGCGCTGCTGATTCTATACCCGCCAGCCATTTGGATTGGCTCCAGGCAGCGGTCGCGAACGGCTACTTAACCACCACTTTATCGACGGCCTGGTTGTCGAACTCATCCGTAACACGGACCGCGATGACTTGTTCGCCCGCGGCACGATCGATGACTAAATCGTAGTCTTCCTCCGGTGAGTCGGACAGCTTGGTAACCGGCTCGATGAGCAGCCAGTCTCCGCCGTTGACCGAGTACTCGGCGCGATGGATGTCGCTCAAAGCGTCGCGTGCTTTCCAGCGGATCTCGACCTTGGAGTTCGAGGAGCTCGCGGCCAGGTTGAGTATCTGGGGCGGAGTGTTGTCGATCAGAAACGGATCGCCGACGAGAGAAGCTTCAAGCGCCTGGTCGCGCGGATTGCTCAACGAATCGGACGCGGTGACACGGATGACGTACTCTCCATCCGGGAAGGCGGCGGAATCCCAACTGATGTTCTTCTCCTTCACGCCATCCTTAAGAAGCTTCCAGGCCGATTCCTTGACGCCGCGGATCTCGACTTTATAAACCAGGCTGTCGCTGTTCTCATCCGACGCGGCCCAGCGGGCGCCCGCGAAACCTTTCGCATAATTCAACGAGAGGGAACTGGTGATGTCAAGGGAGCTGGAAATCAGGTTTTTCCCGGATTGACCTATGGGCGGGAGGGTGATGCTGCTGGAGGTCGATAGCGATGAAGTGGGAGCCGGGAAGCGATAATTGGGCGGGGTCACTTCGATCTCTTCCACAACGGGCGCCACGTTCTTCGGCAAATAAGCGATTTCAACGTAGGAGACCTCGGGGGCCGAGTGGCTTGTGGAAGAGGCGAGTTCAACTTTGTATTGAAAGAATCGCGCGGCGGGCGAAGTAGTTCGGCCGCCTCCGCATGAATCGCAGCCGGAGCTTCGATTAGCGTCCGGCTGGAGCGCGGCCCAAGCGCTCCAATTGCTTTCCGCATGATTGACGTTGCCGGCGCGCGTGAGAACGGAGATAGCACCCGAGCCGCGATAACTGACACGACCCCAGGACGCGAACGTTCCGGCATCCAGAACTTCGCTTTCGAACGAACCCTGCTTTTCGAATCCTGGTCCGATGCGGTAAACCTTCCCAATGTTGCCGGTAACGACATAGAGCTCATCATGGGGGCCTTTTCCGAAGCCGGTGACCTGGGTTGGAGAGGCGTCCAGGAGCTGCGTGCTGATCGAGTCCGAATCGAGCCGGTAGATTTTGCCGCGATTTCCAGTGCCCACAATCGTCTGGCCGTCGCGATCGAAGGCGATCGCGTAGACAATGTCCTGTGCATTCGACCAAACCTTCCGCGGAGAGCCGTCCGCGTTAATGCGGTATACCTCGGAGCCGCCGGAGATGGAAGGGATTGGAGCGCCAAGCGTGGATGGCGGTCCGCCGCGTGTCATGGTCCCCGATGAGCTGATTTGCAGAGTAGTGGCGGGTGCGGGCGAAGGAGAGGGCGCGGGAAGGGGAGTGACGGAAATCGCGCCGGTTTTATTGCCGACGCCAGCCGCGTAGATGGCGCCATCCCGGGCCAGCGCCACCGCCGTGATCTCGCGTTTGGGCGCCTGATACAAGATGAAACCCTGGCCAGCCGGCGAAACGCGCAGAATCAGGCCGCTCGGCTCGGTTCCGACGATCAGATTGTCTTGAGCGTCGACAACCAGCGATCGCGCGTGCGCCTCTTCGGTCTTAAAGAACACCGAGCCGGCGCCGGAAGGCGTGACGCGGTAGATCTCGCCTTGCTCGCCCGTGGCGGCGAACAGATCGCCTTTGCTGTTGAACGCCAACGCCCAAATGTATTTCTGGTGAGGATCATAGAAAACACGCGCTTTTCCATCCGAGGAAATCTTATAGATCTTGCCGTCGGGATCCGTGGCCGCATAGACCTGGTCCTTCGAATCCAACACCACGGCATGGATTTCCAGCCCTTCGAGTTCGGCGAAAGCACGGCTCTTGCCCGAGGAATCGATGCGAAAGAGTTTAGTTAGCCCGCTGCCGGAGCCGCCGCCGGCGGTGTAGAGATTGCCCTTCGAGTCGGCGGCGACGGTCCACAGATAAGGGCTGGAGGAATCGAACAGTTCCGGAAATTCGGGCGCGAGAAAGATCCGCCCGTCGCTGCGCAGGGAAAGATGGGTCAGGCTTCCCTTCTCAAAATCGGTACGATCACCCTCTTGCCAAAATCGGGTCTCGACGGCAAAGCAGGTGGCAACGGCGGCGGCGGCCGCGAGAAATCTGAAGATTTTCATTTATGACTACTTCTTAGTTGTTACTTAACTGTGATTCTCAACGAAAAGCTCCCGTCGATCAGGAGGTCGAAGGGAATGCTGCCCTGCTCCACCGCGCTCTCGGGCGAACTCACGAAATGACGGCTGGCAGTGCGGCCGGTCTGCATCACATTCATAACCGAGGCAGGCAGGCTGGGGAGTGTTTTGTCCTCGTAGAACACGGTGGGACGCGGTTCGACCAGCGAAATATAAAGCTGGTTATTACTGCGTTCCTGGTTGATGAGCGAGACCGTTTGAGGAATGTCCATGAAGCGTTCCGAAAGGCCGGCCACGGTCTGCATGCGGTTGAGCGTATCGGCGTCGCTGAGCAGGATGCGGTGCTCGCCCTTGGCGAGTCCGGCGGGAATCTTGAGCGTGAACTCGCGCTCGATGCGGTCGCCGCGATAGGGCCGCAGGAAAACCTTGAGCGGCACTTGCGAACCGGCTTCCACTTCGCTCGACGAGATCCAGGCATTCTCGATGGTGGCTACGCGGCGCTCGGGAAAAATGTCGATGGTGGCGTCGACGTTGCGGAGCTTGGGCGTGTGCACGGGGTTCAGGAACAGGCGGTTAAACTTGTCGCCCCACCAACCCGCCAGTTGCATGGGCGCGGGAGCGGGGTTTTCGCTCGAAGCCAGCATGGTGGAAATGGACATGCCCGGTTCGCCGTCGAACTCCACTTTTCCGCTCAGGCGGTAGGTGGTTTCATCCGCGAAATCGTTGAGGCCCGAGAGAGAATTGAACAGCGTCAGCATCATGAGGTACGGCGTCCACTTTTGCTGGACGAAAACGCTGAAATGCAGATCCTTTTCTGTGCGGACGGCGTCCTTGTCGCCGAACGAGCGCACCTTCACATTCACCGGAACCATCTCCGCCGTGACTCCCAGTTCGCCCATGATGGCGCTATGGCGATCCTGCTTCAACGCGCCCACGATTTCGGTGGCATTTCCGAATTTATTGGGCTGGAACTGGGACGCCAAAGTGGTGAGCACCTCGGCTTTGGCCATCGGCATATTCACCGGTCCGAGGTTGAAGAACGAATGGCCGCATGCAAGCACGTGCTTGCCATCGTTGTAGGTAACCGTGCACATACCGCTGACACTCATATCGCCCGTCACCAGAACTCCGGTCACGGCGTCACCCGGTTGCAAGGAGTGCTGCCAGCCGGGAGCGGGTTTGGAATCGGAGATAGAGCTCGTGGCGCCGCCGGCGGCCAGCGTCATGCCCAGTTGCTGGAAGAAAGGCGTGAACTCGCGCAAAACGTTTTCATGGAATCCCGCAAACGTCAGTGGGGTTTCGATGGGTACCATGGTGGAACTCGGAGCGAAGCCGGAGGCGCCGGCGGAGAATACATTCGCCAGCATTCCCGGGGGAATCGGAACGGACTCCTGAGCTACGGCCTTTTCGGGCGTGCGCGCGTCAATCGGCCGGGAATTGTCAAAGTCGTTGACCTCGAGCATCAGCTCGATGGGCGTGATTCCGCAGATCGCATCCGGTGAGAAGACGCTGAACCTCAGCGCGACCGCGCCCAACAGTTTGCCGTCGATGTATACGGGACTGCCGCTCATTCCACCCGCCACATTGGTGCGCGTAGCTTTGCCGCCCATCTTGCCGAGGATGATGTCCTGTTTTGGCCCCCACTGATTCTTGAGGACGCCGAGGATCTCCACCGGAATGGCCTCGGGCACGGCGCCCGCGAGAACCGTCCATGCAACACCCTTCATTCCAGGCTTCAGGTCGGACTCCTTAAAAATCTCGACCTTGCCGGCCTTAGGACGAATGGGCGCCTGCTCTTGGGCCGAAAGGACTGACGAGCACGCCAGCGCCACGACGAATATGGCAAACTTCTGCATGAAACCTTCCTTGCTAATACTGATGCGAAGCACCGAGGTGCTGTTCCCATTATCGTCCAGATTGTGAAAGAAAGTGTCGCTAAGGCGTTTTATCGGGTCCAGCCGGGGGCTCAGACCGGATTCAGGATAGGCCGGCGAGTATGCCAGTCGGTGGCCTGTTCGTAAGCATGAGCTAACGCCAGCACGGTGGTCTCCGCGAACGGCGCGCCGCTGATTTGAAGGCCGATCGGCAAGGCGGCACTCGTAAAGCCGCAGGGCAACGAGATCGTCGGCAACCCGAAAACGTCGAACGGCGCGGTGTTGCGGGTAGGCGCGCTCTGCGTTGTGCTCTGTTCGATCGTGACCGGCGGACCCGGCATGGTAGGAGTGATCAGCAAGTCCACGTTCAAGAATACTTTCTTGACGTCCCGGCGGAGCTGATAAAGCTGATGCAGCGCGGCGGCATAGGCCGGCGCTTTGAGATCCGCCGATCGTTCGAGGATCGCGCGCGTGGCCGCTTGATAAAGAGCCGGAGAATCGGTGATCCATTTCGAGTGATACGCGTAGGCTTCCGGGCCGATCAGCGCCAGACCCGCCGATGGGGGAAGCGTCACATCGGCGACGCTGGTCACATGTTGTCGAAGCACGTCGACCGCGGCTTCTGTCGCCTTTTGGACCTCTGGATCGAGACCTTCGAAGAAAGGCGCCCGCACGATGCCCACCCGCAGTTTCGACACAGGCTGATGGATGGCACGCGCGTAGTTGGAGAGGGGCGCGTCTAGGCTGGCGGGGTCGGAGTCGTCGTAGCCAGCGATGGCGTCCAGCATGAGCGCTGCATCCTCGACGGTTTTGCATATCGGCCCCACATGGTCCAGCGACCAGGAGAGCGGGATCACTCCGCGGCAACTTACGCGGCCATAGGTCGGTTTGAATCCGACCACGCCGCAATAC
>JBEKHQ010000142.1:0-6685 GCA_050012195.1 Bryobacteraceae bacterium
CGCCTCGAGAGTCAGCGCCGGTATTTTCCCGTCGGGAGGGTCTGTAACAATGGAGGTCCGCAGGGTTCTGACCGCCTTATAACCAATCTCCCAAAACACTTCCTCATAACTTCCAACATCGCCACGATCCCGGTCCCGTTGTAAAGCCACTTTCCTTCTCGCCTCCACGGTTTTCGCCCAGTCGCGCGCCTCTTGTTCGGTGAAGAATTCCTTCCCTTTGAGTTCCGCGGGCCGTTCCATGGGTGTGCCGGTCGCATTGTTCCAGATTCCTTGGAGATCCGGTTGGCCATCGGGTGTCCGAGGCGCGCTCCACGCGGCCTTCGCCGGCGCAGTTTCAGCGGGAATCGATAGGCTTTGCGCGGCAACCATGCCGGAGCTCGCGAGAGTCAGCGCTGCCAGAGAAACGAAAAACTTATACGTCATCGTCTGCCTCTTTCATTCAGAGGTTTAAGCAGCGCGGTGGCTTCGGACCACGAGGGCGTCGCCAAACCCAATAATGGCGTCCCGAAATCTCGTTTCAATGGACGTAATTGCCGGAGCGAAACTCGCCGGTCTTGGTGTTTACGCAAACTGGCGAGCTGTAGAGCGGGCCGATGCCCCGCGTATTGGGGACCTGATCGCGTAGCGCCTCGAACAATGGAGCCGTCGGCATTTCCGGCATCGGGTTCGGATACAGCAGATCTCCGTCGTGAAAATGCGAAGGAAGAAGGATGCCCGGCTGCCACACCTTCACACGTGTCACAACGCTCTGTATCGCACGTCTCAGCGAGAACCCGCCATCCAGGTATCCGAGGATGGCCAGATCGATCTTTCCGCCGCCCGCGTGAATCGAGTCCGACAACGCTCGTTCCCCGCCCGAGAGCACACCCGCCGTGTCGGAGTACACCAGACGGAAGCCGCTGTCGAAAGTAACAACATACACGATAGTGCCGTGGTAGATTGTGTCACGGTCCGGGTCCAGCGGATCTTCGTCGACGGTCGCCGCTCGCGCGATGGGAGTAAGCCAATCGGAGAACTGCTTCTGCTGTTCCGCGGTGAGCGGCGAGGATTTCTTTAGGAATTCGGCATAGGCTTTGGACGCGTCGGGCGGCGTCGTCATGTGAATTCCCAACGCAGTCTGAATGGTGTACCCGGGTTGCTGGATTGTTTCTCCGCCGCGAACGACGTGAATCTGCTTCTCGGCGAGGCCGTGCGCTTTCACGTACCCAAGCCCGGGAGGCCCCAAGAACACGGGCGCGCCGGTACGTTTCGCGACCGCGGGAGCGTCCGCGAAATGATCCAGGTGTGTGTGCCCAATCAAGATTGCGTCAGCGCGTGTGATGTCGGATTCCTTCAGACCAACCGGCGCAGCCAGCGGTGAGCGGGAGTTGTCATAAAAAGCGTCCAGCAACAGTACTTTGGCGCGGTAGGCCACTTCATAGTTCCCGTAACTGAAGTACCGCAGCACCAAAACGTCGGGACTTTTCGGAAGCGGCCCGCCCGCGGAGGCAGGCTGCAGCGTCTGGCAGGCGGGTTCTTGATCGAATTGCGCAGCCTGTGCAGTCGGCACGCAAGCCGCGCAAAGTAGCGCCGCGGCAACGTATTTTATTAGGTTGATCTGTGCCATGGTTTAGTGGGCGTAATATCCAACAAAGGATTCATGGGTGTTGGTATTCACGCTTATCGGAGAGCGATACCGCGGTTCAATACCTCGCGTGTTGGGCGCGAGCACGCGCAACGCCTCGAACAGCGGTGCGGTGGGCATGTCGGGCAGCTCGTCCTTCTCGCCATCGTGAAAATGGGATGGCACGAGAATCCGCGGATCCCACACCTTCGCGCGCGCTCCGGTCACTTTGATGGCCTTCGGTAGCGAAAATCCCATCTGCAAATAGCCGAGGATGGCCAGATCGACCTTGCCGCCACTGGCGTGAATCGAATCCGCTAATGCGCGCTCGCCGCCCGACAGGACGCCGCCGGTGTCCGAATAGACCAGCCGGAATCCATCGTCGAAAGTCAGCACGTAGACGATGGTCCCATGATGTATCGTGTCCCTCTCGGGATCGAACGGATCTTCGGCCGACGCCATGCGAGTCCCGTCCGACTGCCCTTTCCGCCACTCCGCGAGCTGCTTCTTTTCGTCGTCGGTGAGCGGATCGACCGCTGCGAGAAGTTCGCGGAATCCAGCATCGTCAGCCGGCCCTATCGGCATATGAATCCCCAAGGCCGTCTGGAGAGCGTAGCCGTCCAGCTTGACGGACTCTCCGCCGCGCACCACGCGGATTTGGTTGTCGGGCACGCCCTGCGATTCAAGATATTTGACGGCGGGCGGCGCAACGAATATCGGCGCTCCGGTGCGCTTGGCGATGGGCGGAGCATCGGCGAAGTGATCGAAGTGCGTGTGTCCTACCAGAATGGCATCCGCGCGCGTGATATCCGATTCCTTGACACCGAACCGTTCGCCGAAAGGCGGACGCGAGTTGTCGTAGTAGGTATCGAGCAGCAGGATCCTGCCGCGATACGCTACTTCGAAGTTGGCGCGTCCCAGGTACCGCAGCAGCAGAACATTGGAATTCTTCGGCACCGGGCCTCCAGCCGAAGCCGGCTGCAGCGTCTGGCAGGCCGGCTCCTGATCCAGTTTTATGGTAGTCTGCCCGTGCACGAGCGACAGCGCGCACACTAGGCCCGCGGACACAGTTCCATATCGGCGTAAGGCTTGGAAGGTCAAGTGAAGATTCTCCTTGCTTAATGTATCGCGGCGCCCGCTAGCGCGCGAATCGATTCCAGGATCGGCTCCGCCTCGGTGCGGACCAGCCAGTCCGGAGACACGTCGGCGAAGCGGACCGTCCGATCACGATCAACTACAACCACAGTAGGCATCGGCAGTTCCCACGTGCCGGTGCCCGTGACCTCACCGATGTGGACGCCTTTCGAGAGCGCGAGCAGCCGCGAGGGCTGGTCGAAAGCATAGAGGATACCCAGTTTCCGCGCAAGATTGTTGCCAATATCGGATGCCACGAGAAAGTTGAAAGCGTAACGGCGTTTGATCTCGACCAGCCGCTCTGGAACCTGTGGGCTGATTGCCACTAGCGTCGCGCCCAGCTCCTGGAGCTGAGGGAACAGCCGCCGTTGGTAGTAAGGCAGCGCGATGTTGCAAGCCGGACAGCCGGCAAAGCGAAAGAAGATCAGCACGGCCGGCGCTTTTGTCAGGATGCCATCCAGCGTGACGCTCCCGCCATCCACGTTCGGAAGACTGAACGGCGCCAGCACATCGCCGGCCTTCACGAAACGCGATCGATCCGCGGTCTCCTCAAGCAGACGCCGCTGGTTGATGTTGACCGCAAGGTCCTCCGGGCGCGTGGTACGCACTCGCTCGGCGTGCAGGTCGGCCAGAAGCCCGCACAGGGATTCATTCGGCGATTCAGTTCCGGCCTCTGTTGGCGCGCAGGAACAGAGAGTTTTATTCATGTTCAGTATCCAGACTCCGGCTTGACTTCGGATCTCAGAAAGCCCCTTCCATGCTGAGGTACTCCAGCACCTGGCGGCGAAGCTGCACGAAACGCGCCCCGTCGCGATGCCGCGGATAGGGGAGATCGTTCAGCACTTCGGCCTTTATGCGCGCCGGGCGTTCGCTCAGCACGATCACTCGATTCGCCAGCAACAACGCTTCTTCGACATCGTGCGTGACCAGTAACGCAGTGAAACCCGCGCGCTGCCACAAAGCCACTAGTTCTCCTTGCATCGTCATTCGAGTCAGGGAGTCCAGCTTGCCCAGCGGCTCATCCAAAATCAGCAGACGCGGTTCGTTGACCAGAGCGCGGGCCAGGGCCGCGCGCTGCGCCATTCCGCCGGAAAGCTGCTGTGGGTAGGCGTTTCGAAACCCTGTGAGCCCCACCAAATCGAGGGCCCGGTCCACTTGATCGCGATTCCCGCGGAGCAATCCGCGCGCCTCCAAGCCGAGCGCCGTGTTGTTCCACACCGTGCGCCACGGATACAGCGTCGGGTCTTGAAACACGAGTACCCGATGCGGGTTCGGGCCGCCGATCGTTTCTCCGTCCGCCACGAGCCGGCCCGCCGAGGGAGCTTCGAGTCCAGCGACCAATCGGAGCAGCGTCGATTTTCCGCAACCGCTGGGTCCCAGCAGTGCGACAAATTCGCCGGGATCGAGATTGAAACTGATGTGATCCAACACCGGCAAAGGAACGCCGTGGAGTTCGAACCGATGGCACACGTCATTCACTTCCAGGCGAATCCCCAGCGCCCGCCCTGCCTCGGTGGAATCTGGCGGCGTGGCTACCAACGGACCAGCCCTTTCTGCCAAGCCAGAAGCCGATTCCGGACCCCAAATAGCAGAGAGATCAGTCCGGAGAACAACAGCGCCATGATAATCAGCGCGGCATACATATTGGCATACGCGGCCCAGCCTTGCGCCCACTGCAGGTAGTATCCGAACCCTGCTTTCACGCCCAGCATCTCCGCCACCACCAGCACGGCGAACGACGTTCCCAGTCCCATGAACAAGCCCACAAACACGTGCGGCATGGCTGCGGGAATCGCGACGTTAACAACTAGAAACCGCTCGGTGGCGCCTAGTGTTCGTGCAATATAGTAGTATTCGCTGTTGACGCTTGCGATCCCGGATGCGGTGAGCACCGCGACTGGAAATCCTGTGGCCAAGCCAACCAGAAAGGTGCTGGCGCTCCACGTGGAGTGAAAGAAGTAGAAGGCCAAGGGCAGCCACGCCACCGCTGGCAACGGTCCGACGAAGCGGAGCACCGGATGGACCCAGTATGCGAAAGCGCGCGACCAGCCGAGTGCAACGCCTACCACGAATCCCACAGCCGCGCCGATGAAGTAGCCGGGTATCAATAAACCAAGAGATCCCAGCATGCTTTCGCCCAGCCGCCGCCAGTCGTCGGTGAACACTTCCAGCACGGATTGCGGCGGAGCGAAAAACGGCAGCGGGAGTAGAGCAAGCTTGGCCGTGATCACCTCCCACAAAGTCACCAGTAGAGGGAACGCTATTAGCCAAGGGCCCAACTGCCGCAAGCGTTCCGGAACCAAACGGAGGCGCGGGGCGAACGCAGTCGCGAGCACAACGGCCGCCAGCAGAATCGCAACGCTTCCCTGAATGGCAGCCATCAACGGCGTGCGCTCCCAAGGTGTTGCGTCTCGCCAGCCGACCGTGATGCCGGCCGCTGTCAGCCAGGCAGCGCTCGCCCCCAGCCCGGTAGTCCAGAAGCGCGCGGCCTTGCTCGACCTGGAGACAATGTCCGTCTCCAGCTCGCGTGTATTAGCCTCGGCCGCATAGATCCCGGTTGCTCCCATATTCGAGACTCGGGCGTTTAAGCGAATACGTCGGCGAAGATATGCTCGGCAAACTTGGCTGGATCAGTGCTGGGCTTCATGATCCCGACTACCTTCAGCTCTCCGGCATACAGCGCGATCTCCTGCTTGAGATTTGCTCCCACCGGATTGTGATTGTGAGTTTGCATTTTGAGTATCGCGACCAAGTCCGCCTCGCTGGCCTTGCTGTATGGCGCGAATGCACGTGCCGCTTCTTCCGGCTGATGTGCGGCGATGCCCGCAGCCTCGAGCAACGATGCCGCCAGCGCCGTTGCGGCCGCGCGATTGTTCCGCAGCACGTGACCTCCGACGCCCACCACGCAGCACACGCGGTTTTGCCACGGCGCCGAGAGGTTCGTCAGAATTTCGACCAGGTCGCCTTTCGACTGCTTCTCGAGCAGGTATAAATTCGGATCGCCGTCGGCAATGGCCTGCGCCTCGCCCTTCTCCACCGCCGCCCCCAACAATGGCGCCGGAAACGTTCGCCACCTGACGTCCCGGTTTGGATCCAGGCCGTTCTTGAGCAACAGGATCGAGAAGGCGTTGCGTCCCGGGCCGGAAACTTCGCCGGTGGCAATGACCTTGCCTCGCAAGCTTTGGACATCGGTGACGCCGGCCTTCTTGGACCCCACCATGCGACTGCATCCTCCGTGCGTGCCGGCCACCAGCCGGACATCGAACCCCTGCTCCAGGGGCTTAAGCCAGCGCAAGATCATTCCCACGCCGGCATCGGCTTTTCCGGTGGAGATGGCTTCCAGCAACTGATCGGTCGATCCCGCGTAGTTGACGAACTCGACGTTCAGATTGTGCTTTGCAAAGATGCCCTTTTGTAGCGCGAGCGGAACAGGAGAGAGGCACACGGCATTGGCATTCCAAGCGAGCTTGATCGGAGCCGGGCTAGAGGTGGTCGCTGCCTTAGCCAGAGCGCAAGAGCCAAGTGCTCCGAGCGGCAGGGCTTGAAGAAGACGCCGCCGCGAGAGCGTCGCGTTTGCACGATTCATGAGTTGCTCCTCGAGAAATCTCACCTTCATCATGCCTCAGGAGCCGGGCGCGCCGACTTGAAATAACCTCATGGGACTTATGAAGATTACTCACGTTACCCCGCGCGGGTTTGAGG
The DNA here is from genome assembly GCA_050012195.1 of Bryobacteraceae bacterium. GTDB lineage: Bacteria > Acidobacteriota > Terriglobia > Bryobacterales > Bryobacteraceae > Palsa-89. The sequence continues at coordinate 6,440 of JBEKHQ010000142.1, forward strand.
CATCACATGAAGCACTATGAGTGTGGAGTTTATCGGGTACGTCGGTACTCACGAGGCTTCCGAGATTCATCCCGCCTCCGGTCCAGTGATCGATCCGGGTTATGTAGAAAAGATAGCCAGGGCGCACGAGGAAGGCGGCTTTGACCGTGTCCTGGTGGCTTTTCATTCGACTTCGCCGGAGAGCATCCTGGTAGCGGCACAGGCCGCTTCGCTCACCAAGCGCCTGACGTACATGATCGCCCACCG
>JBEKHQ010000143.1:0-6643 GCA_050012195.1 Bryobacteraceae bacterium
ACGCTGCGTGCTGCACTCCGCGCACGGACAAGCGTCGCGCAGAAAGCGGAACGTGTAATGGCTGCGATGGCCGTCCATCCACTCGATCTCGAGACCGCTTCCCGTTGTCAATTGCACCCGCACCGACTTGGGATCACTGCTGCGATGCATAGTTGGACTCTACATCAAGCTGCTGCGATGAACACACCATTTCAGCCGTTTTTGAAAACGGACGGATGTCTCGGCCCCTAGCGCAATGCCAAGTTACCCTTCCAGCGATAATGGCCGGGGCCACGCTCAGAGCCCGTTGCGTTCTCGTTCTACCAGGCGTCGCCTCGCCTCTTCCAAGTCCTCGCGTGGGTCGCGCCCCGTGACCTCGCGATACCATGCGGGATGGTGCGTCCATGCCCAGGCTTCGCTTACCGTTCCCCGGGTCATGGCTTGAAATGTGTGTGGTTCGCCAACCGTGCTGAGGTAGACGTGGACAAAAATTCCGGCGAGCATGATCAGCGCGGAAATGTCATGAACGACATAGCTGACCGCAACGGCGATGCGTCCGAAAATCTCCGGGAACCACATGATCACACCGGTTATGAGGTATGCGATGCAGCCGGCGACGATTTCCCAGAACTGAAATTTCTGCCCGGCATTGAAGAACCCCGTGTCTTCCGGTTCGAGAGTTTCCTTATTGCGAATGTACGTTTTCAGGCGGCGCATCCAGCGGCTATCGGAGTCGGTCCACTTCATCAGCTTGCGCCAATTCCAGAGCTGCAGGCCAAAGAAGATCACAAACCCCACACCAAACCACGGATGCAGAAGTCGCGTCATCGGCCCACCGCCAAACAAGGGCGTAAACCAGCGAAAGATCCACGGCAGGTAAATGCCAAATCCTGAGAGTAGCGCCAGGAAAAAAAAGATCCCTGCCATCCAGTGCAAAAAACGCGTATAGACGCGGTGGCGCGGCAACTCGCCTTCGTAAACGACGGTGCGGCCCATGCGATCGATTGCGTTGGCCTTACCCTCATCGAAGCGTTCCAGTGAGGTCGCCATTCACGCCTCCTTTCTTGTCTTCGGCGGCTCAACCTGCTTGAGCTGTGGACCAGGCTGCGGCGGCTTGGGCCCTTCGAATACGTAATGAAGGACAACGCCGACAAAGCTAAGCATGGATAACGCCAGCCCCAACGGTTTGAAGATGTCCTTCCAAATGGTGTAACTGGGCGGAATCGTCGGGGTTGCCGGCAACCCGCCATATCTCTCCGGATTTTTGGCGTCGTGCAGAACATAAATCACGTGCGTTCCGCCGACCGACGGCGGATCGTACACGCCTGCATCCGCAAACCCGGAGTGCTCCTGCAGTTGCTTGGCTCGGTTCTCCGCCACCATTTTCATATCTTCCTTGGTGCCAAAATGCAGGCAGCCCGTGGGACATGCCTTGATGCAGGCAGGCTCCAAGCCCTGCCCCACGCGGTCAGAGCAGAGGGTGCACTTATAAACCTTCTTGGTCTGGGGATTAAACTTCGGGATATTAAACGGACACCCCGAAACGCAGAACTGGCAGCCAATACAGTTCTCCTGCTGAAAATCGACGATCCCATTCGCATATTGCACGATGGCGCCGTCGGCTGGGCAGGCGCGGAGACACCCTGGATCGGCGCAGTGCATACACTGATCTTTGCGCATCAGCCACATCAGTGCCCCGTCCTCACGCTGGTGCTCGTTGAACTTGATGAGGTTCCAGTAGTTCCAGTTCGTCTCGGGCATGGTCTGATAGGTGTTGTCAAAGGTCGTCGGCTGGAACGGCATGTCGTTCCATTCAACGCACGCCACCTCACAAGCTTTGCAACCGATACAGGTAGTGGTGTCGACAAGTTTGCAGACCTCGAGGTCCCGCTGAGCCCCTCGTCCGGCTACCGGTCCAGGGTGGCCTGAGATCTGCACTATCTGAAGTGTCTTCCTGTCGCTCATCTCGTGCCCCCTTTCTAGGCCCGCTCGACTTTTACGAGGAAGCCTTTGAATTCCGGTGTGTAGGCGTTGGGATCAATCACCGTCGGCGTGAGCAGATTCGCTGGGGTATGCGCGGTCTTGCCCTCGTCCTCCGCGATTCCGCGATAGCCCCAATGAATCGGTATGCCGATCTGGTACGTCTTTTTACCGTTGATCATCATTGGCTTAATGCGCCGCGTCACCATCGCTTTGGCGATGTAGTGACTGCGTGCACTGCTGACCTTGACCTTCTCGCCGCCGCGCAATCCCATCTCGTTGGCCAGTTCGACTGGAATCTCTACGAAAGGTTCTGGCACCAGCTCTACGTTCATGGGATTGTTTTTGGTCCAGTAGTGGTAGTGCTCGGTGAGGCGATAGGTGGTACAGACTACGTTGAAGCCCTCAGCCGCGGTTCCGTACTTGTCCATGGCCGTCGCGAATTTCTTGACCACTGGATTGCTGGACTGGTTGGGGTGAAGCAGGTTTGCGATCGGACTCTCGATCGGCTCGTAGAATTCAGGGAAGGGCCCATCCGCGAACGCGGTGAGAGGTGCGAAGATACGTCCGACTCCTTCTGGATTCATGATGAACGGACCCATATGATCCTTCGGATTGGAATCCGGCTTGAAATCCGGAACGTCGTTTCCGACCCACTTCTGCGCGCTTTCATTCCACCAGACCTGTGCTCGCGAAGCATCCCATGGCTTGCCCGATAGATCACAGGATGCCCGGTTGTAGAGCACCCGGCGGTTGGCCGGCCAACACCATGCCCAGTTGGGGTAGATTCCCAACCCCGAAGGATCTTCAGTTCCGCGGCGTTGCGACATTGCTCCCGCCTCCGTCCACGAACCTGCGTAGAGCCAGTTGCCGCACATCGTTGTGCCGTCGTCGCGAAGCATGAAGAAGCCGGGTAATTGCTGGCCCGCTTTGAGGCTGGTGTTTGTCTTTTCGTCCGCGATATCAGCCAACGCCTTGCCGTTGATCTCCTTCGCGACCTCCGCCAGGGAAGGATTGGACGAATCGCTGTAGCTCCATGACGCGTTCAGAATCGGGTCCGGGAATTGCCCTCCCTCTTTCTGATACAGTTCGCGAACCTTGAGAAAGATACGTGCCAGGATTTCCTGATCGAATTTGGCTTGGCCCGGCGGCGGCAGTGCCGCATGCTTCCATTGCAGCCAGCGCGCCGAGTTGACGAAGGTCCCGTCTTTTTCCGCGAATCCTGCTCCCGGCAAGCGGTACACAGTGGTATTGATCTTCTTCATTTCTTCCCGAGTAATTCCCGGCGACCGCCAGAATTCGCTCGTCTCATCCGGGTAGATCTCGCAGACCACCAGCCAGTCTGCTTTTTTCAGCGCATCGATATTCTTCTGGGAATCCGGGCCGATCATCACGCCATTCATACCGAAGGCGAACATGCCCTTGACGTTCCCCTTGTACATGTCATCCCAGATCTCTACCCAGGAATACTTCCGTTCGATCTTTGGCAGGTAATGAAATGCCCAGTCGTTGTCCTTGGTGGCGGCGTTTCCGTACAACGCTTTCAGGAATGACACCGTGAACTTCGGCGTGTTCGACCAGTAGTTGAACGAATCCCACTCGGAGGGTTTGGAAGGCTTCGGCGTGGTGCGCGCCAAGTACGTTTTCAAATCAACATCCGTGGGCGCCGGCACTTTCAGGTATCCCGGCAGGATGTCGAAAATGCCCGCCATATCTGTTGCACCCTGGATATTGGAGTGCCCGCGCAGTGCATTGACTCCGCCGCCGGCCCGCCCGACATTGCCCAACAGCAGTTGCAACATGGCCGCCGTGCGGATGATCTGCGTACCAAACGTGTGCTGCGTCCAACCAACCGCATAAATAATGGTCGCCACTTTTTTCATATCCCCGTCCTTGCGGACAGAGGTGAACAGATCGGCCGCCTTCAGGAACTGGTCCTTTGGAATACCGGTGATTCGCTCGACCATCTCGGGCGTGTAACGTGAGTACTGCTGCTTCAGCAACTGGAAGACACATCGAGGGTGCTCAAGCGAAAGGTCGTGGGCGGTGTTGGGCGGCAAAGCGGTCGGCGGGATTGGGCTGCCACCTGCGGGTTGTTCGGTGGCAGTCGCCGCGACAGCAGCCACTTTGCCCGTCAGGTTCCCGCCTTCCTCATAGTTCCAGGTGCTCTTGTCGTAAGTACGCGCGCCGGGGTCAAAACCGGAGAACAGGCCGTCCTCTGGCAGCTTGAAACCGGCTTTAACAATGAACGGTGCGTTGGTGTAGTTGACCAGGTACTCTTTCGCAATACGATCGTTCTGCAGGGCATAGTTGATCAGGCCACCAAGAAAAGCAATATCGGTGCCCGCCCGAATCTGCAGAAAAAGGTCGGCTTGCGATGCGGTGCGCGTAAACCGCGGATCCACGACGATCATTTTGGCATTGCGCTGCCGCTTGGCCTCGACCGGCCACTTAAAGCCGCACGGGTGGTTCTCGGCTGGGTTCCCGCCCATGATGAGCATCATGTCGGTGTTCTTCATGTCGATCCAGCCGTTGGTCATCGCGCCGCGTCCGAATGTGGGCCCCAAACTGGAGACCGTGGGGCCGTGTCAAACACGGGCCTGGTTTTCCAGGTAGCAGACCCCCAAGCTGCGCATGGTCTTTACAGCCAGGTAGTTGAACTCGTTGGTGTCGGTGCAGCCGCCGGTGAAGGCGATGTTCTCGCAACGGTTCACTGTGCGACCTTGCCCATCCTTCTCCGTGAAACCCACATCGCGCGTCTTCTTCGTCCATCGCGCGACCTCGTCGATGGCCTGATCCCACGGAACGTCTTCCCAGTGGTCAGAGCCGGGACGCCGAACCTGCGGCTTCAGTAGACGGCGCTCATTCATAATGTCCTGCTGAAGCGAAGACCCTTTCGGGCAGAGCGTACCCCGATTAATGGGGTGGTCCGGATCGCCCTCCACATGGACGACCTGCGGCGTCACATTTTTGGCCCTGTCGCCAATCGTGTGAATAATGACCCCACAACTCACTGCGCAATACGGGCAGGTACTGCGCGTCTCTGTTGTACGCGAAATCTTCAGTGCCTGCGTCTGCGCGTAGAGCGGAGCCACATCAAAACCAAAAATCGATAGGCCGACACCACCTATCAGACCGGACTTTACGAACGTTCTTCTGGAAACTTCCATGACGGGGCCTCGTTGATCGAAAAGCCTTTTGCTTATGCCAATGGGCGGGAATCGCAGCTCTTGCTCAAGCAAGAACACCTTGAGGAACTGTTCTTGCAACGAGATTCGGCGGCTCGAGTGCGGGTTATCTGATCACGATCTATTTTTTCCCGAGCTGAGCGACCGCTGCTCACATCGTAGAGCGATATTCACGGTAAACACCTCGCGGGACGTTGCGAGTATCCACAAAGCATGGAAGGTACACTTCTTTTGATCCGTGTGGTTGATGGAATCGGGGAAGGATCTCTGCCGAGAGCACAAGCTGCCGAAAAACGCGCTGAAGCAACCAGCGAAGGAGCATGGGATGTGAACACCGCGAAATCATTACTCAAGTCCGGAGCCGCTGCTCAGCAGCCCACAAGATTCAACTCAATCTTGCTATACCCATGGTCGCCTGCCCAGAGGTCGAGTGGAGCGCCGGCGACTTCATCAACGATGGGGATGGCCAAGCCGTTAACGGTCATGTCCACCGATTTCAGGTATGTCATGCAGGTGTCGCAAGCTTCGACTCGTAGATGCGAAAAATCCAGCGACGAGAAGCGGGGCAGTTTTTCCTTGTCCTGCTCGCCACAGGCGGGGCAGACGATCCGGCGAAAATTCCATTCCAACAGGCAAAACGAGCAGATGAGAGATCGCTTGGCGCCATTGCCTTCAGGTCTTAAGACGGCAACCTGTGGCCGGCTGTTGCAAAGCGGACAGAGCGGCCCAGTGTAAGCAGTCAGGTCCAGGTCGCTGTTATTGGCGTTGTATTCCGCATAAGGCTGCAGGCAGGCGCGGGCAAAGAAATGGGCAAGTTCGCCGCGCGGCCCATCGCCTTTTGCGTGCATCGCCAGGATGTCGAGCTGTTGAGCTTGTGCCTCTTGGCTCAGCGTATGCCCCGCCCGCATCAATCCCGGCGGGCCATGCTTCTCGATCAGCGAAAATAGCGCGGGAAGATGCTGCAGCGCCGAGCGCACGTCTAACTGCTCACGCAGCGATATTCGTTCTCCAACCGAGCGCACGCAACAAGAGGCCGCCTGATCGTAAACCAGCTTCTGAAAGGCGGCGACCCGGCCGTAGAAATTCAAGACCTCGGCTGCAAACGGATACTCACCTGCGAGTTGGCCCGCTCGCGCAATGCGCTTGTCCCATTCGGGTTTGCTCATTCTTTTCGACCCAGGCTAGATGAAACATTGCCGCCAGACCCTTCAAGGTTGCCAGATTTCATGCGATAAAGAAAGGGGAAGCCATTAGGGCCGGCGAAGCGGCCATGCCCCCGCGCCCGCGGCTCTGGGTGGCAGCGGCTGCTACTCGCTCCTCGGAAGCTCCTGCTCTCTGTAGTCGCAGACTGCTCTTTAAACCGAGGGAGGCTTTCATCGAAGATTTCTTTTCCGCACTCATTTCCATCCGCACTCATTTCCTCACTATTCGGAGATGAATAGTTTAGATTTACTACTTTGGATTGACCGAATCGTAAAAGCGATGCGGCCCTGAGA
>JBEKHQ010000144.1:0-6640 GCA_050012195.1 Bryobacteraceae bacterium
CCGTCGCGTTAGCCGAATTCCATTCCGCCTCAGTCAATCCGGCTTCGTTGCCTGTCCGCGTGACTCCGATGGTCCACATGCCGGCGTTCAAGCCTTCCTCGATATCGCTCGGCGTGTCGCCGATTTTCACCATGGACCACAGCGGACTCACTTCCAGGCGTATCGCATTCAGATAGCACATCCACGGAGCCGGACGTCCGCCGCCCGGGACATCTTGCGGACAAATTGCGCAATCGGGTTGGAAGCCCTGTTCGCGAGCGCGCTCAACCAGGAAATCCAGCATCGGCCGGGTATAGCCGGTGGTGGATCCGATTTTGACGCTGCGCTTCCGTAGCGCTTCAGCGATTTCCGGCACGCCCACTATTACGGTCGAAAAGCTGCCTAGGCATTCCAGCTGCTTCGGGAGAAATTCAGCGTACAGCGCATCCCCATCCGCTTCGTCCGGCGCCCGGCCCCGTTGGCTCTCCCATTCGTCCGCCACGCGCGGCAATTCGAGAATCGAGCGGATGTGGTCGCGCTTGGCGATGCCCATCGAAAGGCGCGCTTCGGCCACGGTGATCGGCACGCCCGCTCTCTCAAACACCTCCTGCAAGGCAGCCACGGGCGCGCGGCTGCCGTGATCCAAAATAGTGCCCGCCCAATCGAATACCACAGCTTGGAGTTTCATGCCCCGATCGCCTCCGCCGTCCGTTCCGCCAATCCAAACGACAATGTCATTCCAGATCCGCCGGGCGCGGTCATGATGCGCACGCCGGGCGCCGGTTCTGCTTCGAAAAATGGCCGCTCTGGATGGAGCGCGTACACTCCGTGCCAGCGTTCGGCGATCTGCCAGGACGGCAGTTTGAGGAAGGTTCGGGCCTCGCTCAGGATCAAATCGTCGATCGAAGTCCGGTCGAAGATGCTTAAATCTAACCCGTACTCGTGCGAGTCGCCGAGTGTGATCGCTCCGTCGGCGGTTTGCGATGCCAGCACGTGAATTCCCCAACGGTCGTACTCAGGCTTCTCGGAGGCGATGCGTGCTTTGAGTTTCGGTAGGGTGCTGGTGCAGATCGCAAACGCCTTATAGAAGCGCAGCGTCAGACCCGCAGCCAGCGCCGGCCCAAGTTGCCATCCGTCCGGCTGCGGGCCGGTTCGCATCATCTGGAGCTTACATCTGGTCAAGCCGCTCGCCGCGAAGACTTCCGGATAGAGAGTTTCGAAATCGTCACCGGTGCAAACGATGGCCGACTCAACTTCCCAGCATTCCACCGAAGTTTCGACGATGGGCAGTTCGATTCTTTTAACTATCGAGCCATACCGGCACTCCACGCCTAGTTCTTGCAAGTATGCGCGGAAATGCGCTGCCACGTCCCTGGGATCGACGGTAATCTCGGTGGCGCTCCACAGCGCGCCCTGCAGATTGTGCTCTTGTACGGCTTGACTGCGCCGGCGCGCCTCATCGGGATCCAACCAGCAGCACTCGTAGCCTGCGGGAGGCCCGATTTCCGCGAATTCGCGAAGCACTTCCGCTTCGTCTTGGTGATGCGCGACATGCAGCGATCCGGTGGGCCGGAAACCCAATCGGGCGGCGTTCAATGCTTCGAGCCAGATCTCGCGGCTTCGCAAAGCTATGCGGTGCATCTCTCCCGCTGGTTGTCCGATGGGCCAGATCATCCCGAAATTCCGCACTGAGGCGCCCTTGGCGCTAGGTCCTCGTTCGAACAGCACCACGCGATGCTTGTTGCGCGCAAGCACGTAAGCATGGGCGAGACCCAGAATTCCTCCGCCCACCACGGCGACGTCGGCTCTTCTTGCCATCCTGTTCAGAATAACCGCTTCGGCGAAGCCTTTGATGACAATTCGGTGTCGCGCTGGTCTGAACGAGCTGAGTCAAATGACTCATTTTAGTAATCAGCTAGTCAGCCGTCTGTCACACCGATGAAATCACGAATCGGTAAGCTTTCGATTCTAGATATTTCGTTGGCGTGCCGAACCGCGACATCCTAATATGTCCGGGATTCTTGCGCTGTCCTTACCAATAGGGGAGGTCGTCTTGAAAATCAGCAGAAATTCTATTTGTAGACGCAGTGTGTTTTTCGCAACTCTGTGTTTTGTTGCATCGAATGCGGCATTTGCTCAATCCACTTACGGACGCATCAGCGGCGCCGTGACGGATTCTTCGTCCGCCGTGGTTCGTGGGGCGAAAGTCGAGGTCGTCAACGAGCAGACGCAAGTCACACGCTCTCTGGAAACTAGCCCCGAGGGACGTTATAGCGTCGGAGATCTCGATCCCGGCAAATATACGGTAGCCGCCGGAGCCACCGGTTTTAACCGTACCGAGCACAAAGAAGTGACCCTGCTGGCGCGCGACGAGATCGTGATCGATCTGCAGTTAACGGTGGCGAGCGCCGCGCCCACCACGGTGGAGGTAGTGGGGACGCCGGTGGTTTCCGAGGACCTCACTCGGTTCGACTCCAAAACGGGCGACGACATCAACTCGCTGGCTCTGAATTTCCGGGCCACGGCCAGCCCCAGCCCCATTGTTGTCGCTACTCTTACAGCGGGCGTTCAAGAGGATAGCGGCGGCAACATTACCATCGCGGGCCAGTTGCCCAATGTGACATCGTACTCTGTCGACGGCGTATCCACGCAGAATGTGCGCTACGGCGGCCCAAATCGGGACCTTTTTCCGTCGGTGGAGGGCATCGCTGAGTTTCAAGTCAACACCGCCGTCAGCAATGCGGAATTCTCCCAGCCGAGTTCCATCACGGTCATCAGCCGCGGTGGCACCAATGATTTTCATGGCGGCGGTTTCTGGTATTTTCAGCGCGACGCTTGGAATTCGCCGGACCAGATCAGCGGCGTCACTCCGCTTGGCAACGCCAACACTTTCGGGGCATCCCTCGGCGGCCCGGTTCTGCTGCCTGGCTATAACGGAAAGAATAAGACGTTCTTCTTTTTCGACTACGAAGGCGTGCGCCTTAACTCCAACACGGCGATTTCGACCAACACCATACCCTCGGCTTGGATAAACGGCGACTTCAGCGGCTCGGGCGTAATCGTCAACGGCCTTAATGGCAATCCGCTTCCAGGGAACAAGGTTCCCGCTTCGCAGATCAACTCAACTTCCGCCTACCTCATTCCGTACTTGTTTCCCGCGGCGACAAACCCCGAAACCGCGCTGACGGCTCCGAACCTTGTAACGTCATTTCCAGGCAAGTACACCAACGACGGATTTGACGGACGCCTGGACCAGAACTTCGGCTCAAATCATCACTTGTGGGGGCACGTGACCCAGAAAACAGTCTCTTCCATCGGAACCGATGCCGCCATCGGCGCGGGTGGAGCGGGCGACACCACCTATAACCCACTCCTAGGCCCATTTTCCACCGACGAGGATCTTACGAACATCGCCGCTTCTTATAGCTGGATCATCAAACCGAACCTGATCAATGAGCTGCGTTTCGGATATACTCGCGCGAACTATACTTTCAGTTATCCAGAGGCGCTGCAGGGCAACTCGATCGTCTCAGGCGCCGGCATCTTGGGTCTGCCTGGGCCGCCGAAAAACGGTCTGGGCGGCGTCCCCGTGGTTTACATCGGGGACATTCTCGGAGGCGAGACCAATGATTTCGGGCACCCTCGCGTGAACAAGAATGGGATCATCGAGATCGGTGACATTGTGTCTTGGATACACGGCCGGCACACGATGAAGTTTGGCTTTGAATTTCGCCATTACAACTATCAGGACAATATCACTTTCAATCTGGGTGACGAGTATGGCGACTACTTCCAAAACGGAAGCGACGCTCAGGGTTTTGCCACCTTCCTTCAGGGAAGAATCGATGATGCCGAGCAGGCGCAAAACGGGCCTGACGGCAAACCATACAATTCTCACTATGGAGGGTTTGCTCAGGACGAGTGGCGGATTCTCCCCAACTTTACTTTGACGGCCGGTCTCAGGTACGAAGTCAATACACCCTTCAATGACCAGACTCACCAGCTTGGCAACTTCGACACCAGTGTCAAGGGTGGGGAACTCGTGATCCAGAACGAGGAAACGAATCGGATTAATCCGCTGTGGAGAGCGGCGGTAGGGAACACGCCATTCGTGACTGCCAGTCAGGTGGGCTTACCCGACACGCTTCGTTACACCTACTACGGCAATATCCAACCGCGTATCGGCGTGGCTTGGAGTCCGGATTCCAAGACTTCCATTCGCTCGGCCATGGGGATCTATTCCGTGCCAGTCCTCGGTGCAGTCGTGTACTCGCTACTAGGTGTAGATACCAGTTACTACGCCGACTACGGCACCACCATGTTCCCAGATGCGTTTCCGACCGGCGCTAACGCCCCTACGGCCTACCCCGGCTACCGCCGAGCCAACCCCTTCAACCTCAAAGATCCGAAGGTGATCCAGTGGAACTTCTCAATCGATCGCGCGATCGGATGGAATACAGTGATTCGCGCCAGTTACACCGGATCGCACACTTACAATCTGATTTACAGTCCGGATCTGAACCAGGTTGAACCAAATACGGTTGGCTATGCCGCGCTGGTAGCGACGCCGGCTCTCCGCGAGCAAAACTTGCTGTATCCCAATTTCCGCGAGGTGCTGACTCGCGCCAACGGCCCCAGCGCAAAATACGATGCTATGACGTTGGAGCTGAATCGCCCGTTCTCGACTCATCTGCATTTTTACAACAATTACACCTGGGCGAAGAACATCACCAACGCACTAGGTGCGGCGCCTTCCTCGGCAATCCCCACCGGAGGCCAGGGCGATAACGGCGAGAACGCGAACAACTACTTCAATATCGCCGCGGATTCCGGGAACGCATACTTCATGCCGCGGCAGCGCTTCGTCAGCACTTTCGTTTACGACCTGCCGTTCGGCACCGGTCAAAGGTACTTAGGCAACATCGGCCGCGCCGCCAACCTGGCAGTCGGTGGCTGGTACGTCACCGGCGTAACTTTGGCGCAGACCGGGCTGTGGCTCACGCCGTACTTTCCTAGCAGCCTCTCCGATCCATCCGGCACCTTCCCCCTCTCCCGTTCCGTGAAACAGCAGCGGCCGGATTGCGCGGCGGGTCAGACCGGGTATTTGTCGAACCCGACCACCGCCGACTATTTCAATGTGAATGCTTTCTCGGTTCCGGCCAGCGATATCGGCCGCTTCGGCAACTGTGGCGTCGGCATTCTGGAGGGGCCGGGAACCGTGACCTACTCGATGTCCGTTGGCAAGAGATTCGCCATTACGGAGCGGGTGGCCCTGCAGTACGAGGCGCAGTTCGCAAATCTGTTCAACATCCTCAACAAGGGTGTCCCGAACACGGACATCGCCAGCAGTTCCTTCGGGCTGATCAGCCAAAGCCAGGCGGTTGAGCAAGGCGGACCTCGCTCGATTCAGATGATGTTGAGGCTCAGGTTTTAGCCCTCGCTGGCCGCGGCAGGCAGGTCCCGCAACGTGAAAACGGGGCCTGCCAGGAGATTAATTGATGAGCGCTGGGCCTGCTATGGTATCGATCGGCGATGATGGGGTTCTCAACCGGGAACTATCCCACACGCTCTCCGATGTTTGGATCGACCGCGATTTGGGGTGGTTGGACTTTAACGACCGCGTTCTCGCCGAGGCCCTGGACGAACGAACTCCGTTGCTGGAGAGGCTGAAGTTCCTGGCGATTTTCGCCTCGAACCTCGACGAATTCTTCATGAAGCGGATCTCGGTTCTACGGAAGGGATCCGCGCCGGAGCGCGTCGAACTGCTGCGCAAGGTCCGCGAGAGAATTGTCCTGAGTCTCCAACGTCAGGCCGAGTGTTTCCGGACCATCGTTCCCGAATTGGCCGGCCACGGAATTCACCTTCGAAACTGGGATGACTTAACCGGGCCTCAACAAGAGCAAGCCAGCCATTATTTCGACGAGGAGATCTCCCCGGCTTTGACGCCACTGGTTTTCGATCCGGCCCATCCCTTTCCATTCCTTTCGAATCTCTCGATCTCCCTGGCCTTCCTCCTTAAAGATCCACAAAAAGAAGCGACCTCCTACGCCCGCGTGAAAGTGCCCGCCGTTCTCGATCAGTGGGTCGCGCTCGATGCGGACGTTACCGCCGGTCAAAAGGTCTTCACGTCGCTGTACGAAGTGATTCGGAGCAATATTCACAAGCTTTATAGTGGAATGGAACTCACCGGGACCACCTTGTTCCGCTTGACGCGCGACGCCGAAGTGGAGATCGACGATGAATCCGGCCAAGCGTTGCGTGAATTGGTCACCGAGCAGGTCCGCCAGCGCCGCTACGAGCCGGTCTTGAGGCTCGAATTCGCCCCGGGTTCTAATTCCTCCATTCGCGAAATGTTGAGGGAACGGTTTGCACTTTCTGAAGCGGACGTTTACGATTCGCTCGGGGAACTGGACTACACTTCGCTGTTCCAGATAGCGGGGCTGCCGTACCCGGCTTTGCGCGATCCTGCCTGGAACCCGCTTCCTCCGTCAGCGATCAAAAGCAGCCACGACATTTTCGCCGCGATCCGAGCGGGCGACATTTTGGTGCATCATCCCTACGAGAGCTTCGAGGACAGCGTGGAGCATTTCATCGCGGCCGCGGCAGGAGATCCGGAAACCGTTGCGGTCAAGATGACCGCTTACCGCATCGGCGACGCCAC
>JBEKHQ010000145.1:0-6617 GCA_050012195.1 Bryobacteraceae bacterium
TTTGGGAGCGCGCCGCTCACGCGCAGCTCCGCGCGGGCTCGCCGAACGCGGCGTTCACGGCCTTCGACGGATTTTCGAAAGCCATGGAATGCTACGACAAAGCCATGGCGATACGTCCGCCTGCGAACGATGACGCGATTCTCCGCTGGAACACGTGCGCGCGCACGTTAATGCGCAATCCCAATCTTCGGCCGCGTCCCGACGAAGCCTACGAACCCGTATTGGGGGAGTGACTCGGCAGCAGCTACTCAGAATTTGGTTGGGCTTCAACAAGGACGACGCAATATGGCTGAACACCGATTCCGCCGTATTTTCCACCGAGAGTAAGGGATACCCACCCGCCCCAATCTACATCTTCAACTCTGTATGTATGCCCGAGTGCGGCCTCAAAAGCGGTGCGGACTTCAGGATAAGGATAGTCGGGACCGATATGAGGGGGAATGCGCAGCATACGAACTATGTCCCCGATTTGGAACGGCCGCTCCACAGAAGAATTCTAACAATTGTGCCGCTCTTTCTAATCCTTGCCCCAAAGGTTCGAGCGCGCCGCCAAGTCCCGTACTTCCGTCACAGCCAATCAGTAAACGCCAACGGCCGAGCGACCTCATTTGAGTTTTGAGGCCCGCTACGATATCCTGTAAAACGTATAGTCTATCCGTAAGGAATCAATTTAAGCGAATGGCAAACACCCTTTCCGCCCTGAAGCGGGTACGTCAGACCAAGCGTAAGGCGATCGTAAACCGTCTGCGCAAATCGCGGCTTCGGCACCAGATCCGCTCGCTGCGGCGCTTGATCGAAACCAAGGACAGCAAGGGCGCGCAAGCCGCGCTTCCCACCACGTTCTCGCTGATCGATCGTTCGGCCAAGTGGGGCGTCATCAAAAAGAACACCGCGGCGCGTTACAAGAGCCGGCTGCAAGCTCGCCTGCAAGCTATCGCGTAAAACTCAGCTGGTCAGGCTGAACACCAACTCCTCCATCACCACGCGGTCGTCGGGACGAGTGTCCCGGAGCGCCTTGTCGGCCCAGAATAGCTTTTCGATCGCCCGCGGCAACTTTTCGCCGGGAAAAGCCGTCACGGTTTGGGACACCTGGTCGGCGCGATCGCGCCAGATCCGGATACCCTGCTTGGTGAAGTAAGCCTGGATTTGCTGGGCGTTGCGCAAACCGGCCTCGTGCGCCACCATCGCCAAGCGGAATTGCGTGGCCAGGAATGTCAGTGCGAGCGGCAGGTATTCGCCCTCGCGCAATAGCGTGTCCAGGCTGTCGAGCGAGCGCTTGCGGTCGCCCCGTCCGATGGCCGCAACCAGCGCGAAGATGTTGGATGCCTGAGCGCTCGGCACCAGCCGGGCAATGTCCTCAGCGGTAACTTTTCGGATGCTGCCCGCGTATAGTCGCAGCTTTTCGATCTCACTCGCGATGCGGCCCGCGTCGGCGCCCAGCGAATCCACGAGCAGGCCGATTTCCGACAGCCCGATTTGCAGCCCGGCTTCCTTGGCCAAATCCTGCGCGAGTTGGCGCGCGGCCTCCAGGCTGTAGGGGCGGAACTCGACCACATCGGGAATCGCCGCGTAAAGCTTCTGGACGCGCTCCAGCTTGGCTCGATCGTCACCCTCAAAATCGTAGCGGCTGGATTCGAACACCAGCACCGTTCCAGGAGTCGGGTTTCTTATGTAGCCGGCGATCTCGTCCGCCAAAGCGCTCTCTTCGGCGCTACCGGCCCGGCCTCGCGGGAGCGCGGCTTCGGCGCACGACACCCAGAGCAGCCGATTCGCGGCGAACAAGGAAAGGGAGCGGGCGTCGTCGAGGATCGTAGTCAGTGCAGTCTCCGCCAGGTCGAAGCGCACCAGTCCATTCTCCCGATCCTCCGCACCAAGCGCGCGTTCCACCAGCGCGCGGCGGCAGGCCCCCAATTGATACAGCTCCGGGCCAAGGAACAAGTAAGCTCCCGCGAGCGGGCTCTTGCGAATTCGTTGCAGGAATTGCTCGGGGCTCAAAAGTTATCCAAGATCGACGTGACCAGATCGCGCGCCACGGATTTGCTCAGCCGCAGCAGCGCGGGATCGCTTTCTTCGAAATACTGGTTGTCGTTTTGCGAAATTTCATAGCGGTCGTGCACTTCGAAATTGGGCCGGGTAAAGATGACGTTGCCCGATACGCGCTCCACCAGGCTGACCTGCATGGTGACATTCACCTGCAGGCCGCTGGCGCGTCCGGTAGCTTGGTCGAACACGATCGGGTAGGAGACGTAGTTGATCACCGTGCCCTTCAAAATCGCGTCGGCTTGGTCCGGATCGTTGATGATCCGATAGTGTGTGCGCGCGGTAAATTCACGACTGATGGCGTCGGCAAGCCGGTCGGTCAGCTTGTACCGAACGGTGGTGTTCTTGAACGGAGGGATGCAAATGCTGTGAACGGCTTCCGGCATCAGCGCGCCCTTGCCGGCGACGTGATAGCCGCAAGAGCAAAGCATGGAGACTGACCACAGGCAGACCCCAGCCAGGACAAGTTTAGAGCAATTCACGCGCGACCTCCACGGCATTTTCGGCGACGATTCGAAGGTTGTCCGCCACCACCCAAAACCAGCAGGCGCGCGGCTCGTTGCGATCGGCGGCAATGCCGCCTACGCTGATGCCGCCCTGGCCGGCGATGCCGGCGTTGGTGGGCGGCTCGTGGTCGGCGCCACGCACATCGATCTGTTCGGATTCAAGCGCGCGCAGGATCGCCTCCATCCCCGGGTTGCTTTCGAATTCCACCCATACCGAAATGCTGTAGCCGTGAAACACCGGCGCTTGAATCAGGCGGAGCGAAGGCATCGGCCCCGAACCCGCGACCGCCAGCAGGCTCGCCAGGTGACGGTCGATCTTCGACTCGATTTCGGCCAGCGAGTGCGGAGAGTCGGCGCCGAACTGCGGCAGCATGTTGAAACTGAGTTGGGCGTCATAGACGTCCTTGGCGAGGGGTTTGAACGACAGCAGCCCTACGGTCTGTTTTTGCAGTTCCTCCAACCCTACTTGGCCGCGCTCGCTGGCCGGCTCGAAAATCTGCGCAATCGAACGCCGAGTGGCGCCGGCCTTCCGAAGATGGATCAAGAACAGGGCCAGCGCGATGGCGGCCGGATGCGCAATGGCGTGAATCGCTCCTGCAACCGAGTGCCCGTCGGGCTCGACCATCGGTGCGCGAAGGCGCGTCTCGGGCTGATCCTCCAATCCGCCGTTAACGTCGATCACAACGGGCGCGGGCGTCGCTCCGCGGATCTGCTCGTAAGCCTTGCGGCTGGATTCGGCCGAACCAGTTAAAATCGCGACCCGCGCCGTGCCGAGATCGGCCGCCTGGAGCGAACTCATAACCGCCGGCTCGTCATGCCCGCGCGTAAGGATGGCGTCGGCGCCTTCGGCGGCCGCGATCAGCTTGACGCTGGCCGGCAGATGCCCGGTATCGAGCAGCTCGCGCACTTCTTTGCCGAGCAGCGACTCGCCTCCGACGACGGCGATGACAGGCTTCGATGTGCCTCGATGAAGGTGCATTTCAGCTCGCCTGATGCTCCGGCTGCGGCGGCGGCGGATGCGGGCGGAAGCGTCGCCGGATGATGCCGCCCGCGCGGATCATGATTCCGGTGGCGACATACACCGAGGCCATGGTCAGCAACACCGGCTGCGAGTAGTTCCAGATCAGATATATGAGCGCTCCGAACAGGATCACGGTGAGTGGCGAACGGGGCCCGGTGAGATTCACTTCCTTGAAGCTAGGGTAACGCCACGTGCTCACCATCAGGAAAGATAGCGCCGCGAGCAACGCCAGCCACAACGCGGACAACACCCACCACTGGAGCGCCACGCTCTCGCTCGCGTACACAATGGCCGCGATGATAGCGGCGGCGGCCGGGATCGGCAAACCGACAAAATACTTGCGATCAGGCCGGCCGGGGTTTTTCGGAACCGGGTTGGTCTGCACGTTGAAACGGGCCAGGCGCGCGGCGCCGCACAACAGATACACAAAGGCGATGAAATAGCCCGCGCGATGGTCGGGAAGGAATCCGCCCGGCGCGGCGAACTCCACGCCCCAGGTGTATGCCAGAACCGCGGGCGCGATGCCGAAGGCAATGACGTCGGCGAGCGAATCCATCTCGCGGCCGAAATCACTCACCGTGTTCGTCAAGCGCGCGATCCGCCCATCCAGCCCGTCCAGAACCACCGCCGCGCCGATGGCTTTAGCCGCCGCCTCGAAATGCGGATTGGCGCCGGTGTGGCCGCCTCCTTCGAGCAACGCGCCCTGAATGGATCGAAGGATCGCAAGAAAACCTAGGAAAACATTGCCGGCGGTAAACAGCGTCGGCAGTGCGTATGCGGCTCGCCGCGGCCTCCGGGAGGGGGAGCGCGAATCGAAGAATCGCTGCCGCAACGTGAGTTTCGCCATCAGGCTTGTTTCCTTCGAGCGAGAACGCTCGATCCGCCGGAGACGTGCTCCCCAACTTTAACGATGATGTCCCAATCGGGACCCAGAAAAACATCCACTCGCGAACCGAACTTGATCAAGCCGACGCGCTCTCCCTTCGCTACCTCATCCCCGGCGCTTTTGGAAAAAACGATCCGCCGCGCAATCAACCCAGCAATCTGAGAAAAGCCTACGCGAGTGCCTTCGCCTTCGATGGTGACGGTATTGCGCTCGTTTTGGGAGCTGGCGACTTCGCGGCTGGCCACCAGGAACTGGCCCTTGGTGTATTCGACCTTGGCGATTCGGCCCGCGATCGGCGCGCGGTTCACGTGGACGTCAAAGATGTTCAGGAAAATGCTGATGCGCGATTCGCCCGAGCCATCCGTGCGGATGGCCACCAGCTTGCCATCGGCCGGCGATACGGCAACCGCGCCGTCGGGTATAGCGCGCTCAGGGTCGCGAAAGAAGTAGAGGCAGAAAAGGCCGACTAGAAAGAGCGGGATCGCGAAAGCGGGACGCGCGAAATACCATACCGCTGCACCGCCCACGCCGAGTCCCAACGCATAGTAAATCCCGTCGATTACCATCGATACCTCTATTGTACGTGGCGGGCGCGGATACAATAAATCATCCCTATGAATACCCTCGAACGAATCCCGCTTGGCGATTTGGCCGCGCGGCTGGGCTGTAAGCTTCGGGGCGATCCGAACATCGAAATCACGGGCGTCGCCGGACTGGAACAAGCCGGGCCCACCGAGCTGACCTTTTTGGCAAACCCGAAGTACGCGCCGAAGATCAAACACACTCGCGCAGCCGCGGTTCTGGTGTCCGAACCGTTGCCCGGGCCGTCGCCGGCCAGCCTGATTTCCGCCAACCCTTATCACGATTTCGCGCGCGCCGTCGCCTTGTTCTATCAGCCGCCCAGGCCCGCGCCCGGAATCCATCCCAGCGCCTGGATCGCGCCCACGGCTAGCATCGGCGCGGGCGCGTCGATCGGCGCTTACGCGGTGGTGGGAGAGCGGGTAATCATCGGCCGCGACGCGGTTCTGCATCCGCATGTCGTCATCTACGAAGGCGCCGAGATCGGCGACGAGTTTTACGCTCACTCGCATGCCGTGGTCCGGGAATTTTGCCGCATCGGGAACCGCGTGATCCTGCAAAACGCGGTGGTGGTGGGCGGCGACGGATTTGGTTTCGCCAAAACCTCCCAGGGCACGCATTTTAAGATCGCCCAATCCGGCATCACTGTGATTGAAGACGACGTCGAGGCGCAGACGCTCACTTCGATCGACCGCGCCACGCTGGGCGAGACCCGCGTGAAACGCGGCGCCAAGATCGACAGCCTGGTTCAGATCGGGCATGCGTCAGTAGTGGGCGAAGACAACATCATCTGCGCGCAGACCGGGCTCGCCGGCAGCTCCATCCTGGGCAAAAACGTTCTGCTGGCCGGCCAGGTGGGAGTCTCCGGTCACCTGACCATTCACGACAACGCCGTGGTTTATGCGCAGAGCGGTATCGGCGGAGACGTTGCGGAGGGCGCGGCCGTATCCGGTTCCCCGGCTTTCGAGGCCCGCGAATGGCTGCGCGCCATCACCGCCTTTCCGAAATTGCCGGAAATGTTGAAGACAGTGAGACAATTGGAGAAGCGTCTCGAGCGGCTGGAAGCTGCTTCGGACTCCTCGCAATGATCGAAGAATCCAGCAATGGCGCGCGCCGTCCGGTGGCCTATCTCAACGAAACGTTTCTGGAAAGCCCGGACGCGCGCGGTTTGCGCATTCTCTCCGAATACCTGGAACCGCTGTCGCATTTTCGGGACGAGAAGATCCAGGACACGATCGTTTTCTTCGGATCGGCACGCGTCACCGAGGACGGCCCGCTGGGAGAGTATTATCGCGATGCGCGCATCCTGGCGCGGTTGATCACGGAGTGGTCGAGCAAGATCGAGCCGCAATCGCACCGCTTCGTGATCTGTTCCGGGGGCGGGCCTGGGATCATGGAAGCGGCCAACCGCGGCGCCGCCGATGCCGGCGGAAAGACCATCGGATTGAATATCGGGCTGCCCTTCGAGCAATTTCCCAACCCCTTCGTCACGCCGGAATTGTCGTTCGAATTCCATTATTTTTTCATGCGCAAGTTTTGGTTCGCCTATCTCGCCAAGGCTCTGGTCATTTTCCCGGGCGGATTC
>JBEKHQ010000146.1:0-6546 GCA_050012195.1 Bryobacteraceae bacterium
AGCGTGAATTTCACGGCGCCGGGATCGCCGTGGGACGCGAGACGGTCAAGGATCGGGCCGCCCGGATAGCCGAAGCCGAGAAGCTTCGCCACCTTATCGTAAGCCTCTCCGGCGGCATCGTCGCGCGTTTTTCCAAGCAGCCGATAGGAGAAGCCCGCCCGCACTTCGAACAAATGGGTATGGCCGCCGCTCACCACCAGCGCCAGCGCCGGGAATTCGACCTCATCACCGGCTTCGAGCAGGACCGCGTGAATGTGCCCTTCAATATGATTGACGCCGATGAGCGGAAGCCGCCGGGCAAAGCAAAGCGCCTTGGCGTAGGTGATCCCGACCAGGAGCGATCCGACCAGCCCGGGACCTTCCGTCGCCGCGACGGCGGCCAGAGAGTCGAAACCGGTTTGGGCTTGCTCCAGCGCCAGCCGGACCACCGGCACGATGGCCCGCAAGTGCTCGCGCGATGCCAGCTCAGGCACTACGCCGCCGTATTTCCCGTGCGTCGCCAGCTGCGACGCCACCACCGACGAGAGCAGCGCGCGGCCGTCCTCCACCACCGCGGCCGCGGTCTCATCGCACGATGTTTCGATTCCCAGAATGCGCATTGCTATCGTGAGGGTTGGATCTCTCCCAGTTCAATTATCACTTGCCCGACTCCGCCATCGCGCGCGAACCACTCGCCGATCGGGCAGCTTCGCGGATGTTGGTGCTGTATCGCGCGGAAGGACGTTGGGAAGACCGTATGTTCCGCGAATTCCCGGGATTCCTGAAAACCGGCGATTGCCTGGTTCTGAACGACTCGAAGGTGTTCCCCGCTCGGCTGCTCGGCCGTCGCGCCGGCGCACACTCGGGCCGCGTGGAAGCCTTGCTGATCGAACCAGTGGACCCAGAAGCGACAACCTGGACGGCCCTAGTGCATCCGGGGCAGAAATTACGCGTCGGCGAGCGCATGCGATTCGGTGATGTCGAGGCCGAAATCGTAGCGCGGGGAGCTTTCGGCGAGCGGACCGTTCGATTCCATGGCGTGAACGATATTTATGCGGTGCTCGAGCGAATCGGGCACGTCCCGCTGCCGCCTTACCTGCGGCGTCCGGACAATCCGGAGGATCGGGAGCGGTATCAGACGGTCTACGCGCGCCAGCTTGGATCGGTGGCGGCGCCGACGGCCGGGTTGCACTTCACTCCCGCGATTTTGGATGCTTGCCGGGCGGCCGGGGCGGAAATCGCCTACGTGACGCTGCACGTCGGCCTCGGAACCTTTCAACCGGTTCGTGGGGAAACGCTCCACTCGGAACGCTTCCAAATATCGGATGGGAACGCCGCGAGGATTCGAACGGCCCAGCGCGTGATTTGCGCCGGCACCACCAGCGTTCGTTCGGTGGAGAGCATGTATTTGGGACGCACCGGCGAGACCGATCTGTTCATCCGCCCTGGGATTGAATTTCTCCGAACGAACGCGATGCTGACCAATTTTCATCTGCCCCAGTCCAGCTTGTTGATGCTGGTGTGCGCGTTCGCGGGCCGCGATTTCGCGCTCTCGGCCTACCGGCACGCGGTGGAATCGGGCTACCGATTCTATTCGTACGGCGATTGCATGTTGGTCGTATAGTTAATAGCCAGGAAATCCTTCCAGGCTCTTAGGCCGTCCGTGTTATGTGTTTTCAGAGCTTCGATGCCGTCCTGCGGAGCATGGGGATCGGTGAGCAAATGACGGCCGACGCGGGCGATGTCGAGAACGTCGTCCATTAAAGCCTTCCAATGCTCGGGGACCCAATCGATGGCGTGCGACACCACCGACGGAACGCCTTCGGCGACGCCATCCGCCGTCACCATGTTAAAGGACTCCGTATAGCTCGGCTGCATCAACAGGTGCATATGGCCCACGCTTTCTCGAAATCGGGGCCAGCTTTGCCATCCATTTTCGACCAGCTTCACGTGCGGAAGCCCGGACAACATGGCGCGGGCGGATCGGAGAATGGTATCGCCGCCGCCCTCGGTGCGCCCTGCCGACACCCAGAGCTCCAGATTGGCTTTGTAGCGGCGCGAAATCTCCAAAGCCGCGCCCGCCGCGCTCATGAAATTTTTGAGCGGACGCGTTGCGCCGAAAGCGCCGATTCGAAGCGTCCCGCCCACATAAAGCGGACGGCACGGTTTGAATTCAGGCTCCAGGTAGTAAAGATTCGGAAGATAGGCGCACGGCCGGGAGTACGCCGCCTGAATCCATTTGCCGAACTTGACGCTGTTGGCGGCCAACTGGAAATTGGGCGTGCCGGCTTCCACGTCCATGGCCTCGCGAACCAGCCGCACGCCGTTCGAATCGGCTTGCAGGAACCCCACGTTGGAGTGGCAATTCATCGCAAAACGAGTGGACGGATAGGTTGCAACCAAGCCCTGAATTTCGACCGAGGGAATCCAGGGGGCGGAAATGACGACGTGGCTCGCGGGACGCGCTCGCAAGCGCTCGGACAGTTCGGCGCAGGTGACGATGGGCCACACTTCGACGGCCACGCCGTTGCGCCGCAGAACTTTGCATGTGTTCAATGCCGAAACGCCCAATCCGATGTGGCTGATGTTCTGATTCGCCGCGAAGTTCTTATAGGCCAGAATAAGGCGTTCCATTAAGATCCAGATCTGGAACGATCCTAGAACGCGCTCGCCGGGTTCTCGACCGCGGCTAGATTCAAGCGCTTGAAAATTCGGGGAAAGTAAAGGTGGGGGCGAAGTGAACGCCAAGCGTCGGTAGAGGGGGTGTGCGCTCACGATAAAATGGTCCAAAGCGTTCGGAATGCTCCCAGATAGCCAGATTCCCGGCGAAATCACCAGCCTTCTGCAACGTTGGAGCGGCGGTGATGCCGGCGCGCTCGACGATCTGGTCGAGGTAGCCTACCGTGAGCTGCACGCGATCGCCGAGGGATATCTTCGGCAAGGTAGTCGTTCTCAAACGCTGCAGGCCACCGAACTGGTGAGCGAGCTTTATCTGCGGCTCGCGCGCCAGCGCACTTCACAGCTCTCCGACCGCGCCCACTTCTATACGTTCGCAGCCATGTTGATGCGCCGAATCCTCAGCGATCATGGCCGCCGCGCCCGCGCCCAAAAGCGTCCCTCCGCCGACGCTCAGATTCCGCTCCACCCGGATCTGGCCTGGATCGACGCCTCGGGCGAAGAGATGTTGTCACTCGACCAGGCGCTCGCCGAGTTGGAGTTTCAAGACCCGCGCAAGGTCCGCATCATCGAGTTGCGCTACTTCCTGGGTTGTACCAACGAAGAGACTGCGGAGCTTCTGGGCGTTACCCGCTCCACGGTGGACCGCGATCTCCAGTTCGCCCGAGCGTGGCTCTACCGGCGCTTGCATTCCGCGTCGTAGCGGAAGCCTGCGTTTGACGCAATTAATTTCCTGACGCAATTCTCCAGCAGTTCACGCGGTGTAACTGTGAAAGCATCGTGTGATCTTCGCGCGAGAACCCGGAAGATTAGGCGGCGCAAAGGCGAAGAAGTACTAGTAGTAACTCATCAAAGGCATGGTTTGTAAAGGAAAATTGGATATGCGGAACACATTTTGCGTTTTGATCACGCTCATTGCGGCGAGTTGTGCCGCACGAGCGGACACTTTTTTCACTAGCTCAGGCGCCTGGGACTCGAGCGTCTCAGGCATCACGACCATCAACTTCGCGAGTCTTGCTCCTTCCGATAGCTACGCGAACGTCACGCCCAGCGACTTGGTGGGCGGCGTCACCTTCGAGATCGGGCCGTCCGCTCCTGGCGGCGCGGACCTGTTCGTACTCGGGGGCAGTAGCCCTTATTCCTCACTCGGCGTCAATACAATGTCGGAGGAGAGCGCCTCGGGCACCCTCGATCTCGAAATCTCTCTGCCAAGCTCAGTGACTGCTCTTGCTTTCCACGACTTTGATTATCCCGGCACCTATGCGATTACGCTGTCCGACGGCGCGACGCCAACGCAGGTGATCACCGGACCCAGCGGCACTCCGCAGGAATTGTTCTTTGGTGTAACCGATCCGGGAGGCCTCACTTCGGTCAACATCACAATTCCCTACAGCCAAGTCGACGAGTCCATCAACCTTGTCGACTTCTCCTACGCAACGGCCAACCCCACCTCCGCCGTACCGGAGCCTTCGACGTTTTTGCTCTCCGGCGTCATGCTGCTGGGTATATTCGGCATCCGAAGGCGGGCGATCTGCCGCTAGAGACCGCGCAAGATCCCTTGGATGCGGTCGGCGGTTGGGGCATAGGCGGGACCTAGCTGGCGATAGACGGTCGCAGCTTTTTCAAGCGGGGGGATGGCCTCGCGGTAACGCTTCAGGCCCACGAGCGCCACCCCCTCGTCTTCCAAGCATGCGGCAGCCAACGGATGAATCTCCGGAAGCTGGCCCTGGTGAAACGCCTCGAGTGCTTCGCGGGCGTACTGTGCCGCAGGCTCGAAGAGACCGGCTTTGTTGAACACGCGGGCCGCCGCTTGCAAGTAGCGGGCGAGCATGCCCCCAGGCGGTTGGTTTTTGCGGATCTCGGGCATCACGGCGCGGATTTGCTCCACGGCCTCTGTCGTTTCGCCGGCCTCGGCCCGGTATCGCGCCCATTCGACAGCTGCTTCCGCGGTATCGGCGAGATTGTTCTGGTTGTAGCTGGCCGCCAGCTCGTAGTTGTGGCGCGCGAATTCGGCGGCCGCCGGGAAGCTCCGTTTAAGGAAGCTCGATCGAGCCAACCCCGTCCAGGCGTCGAACGTCTGGTTGTTGGCGGCTAAGGCCTGATGAAACAGCGCTTCCGCTTCGTCAAAGCGCGCTTCCTCCAACAGGATCTCACCCTGATGCGTCCAAGCCGCGGGCAGCTGATCGCGCGGAATTGCTGACTCATTGGCAGCCAGCGTGAGGGCCTGGTCCAGAAGAGTGCGGGCCTCGGGAAGCCTGTAAAATCCGTCACTCAAAACGCCGGCCAGATAGACCTTCACTCGAAACACGAGCGCTGGCGGAGCATCTTTGCCGGCACGCCGCAGTTCTTCGAGGGCGCGTCGATAATAGTCGACCGCCGCCTGGGCGGCATCGCGTTGGGCGTTGATACCGAGCACCAATAGCGTGTCCGCTGCGTCAGCATGGCGGCCTAGCGACTGGAACAGCGTGAGCGCCCGCTCCAATTGAAGCCTGGCGCGTTCCGGCTGCACCAGGGTGACATAGCTCGTGCCCAGGCTCGCTCGCAGCGTAGCTTCGGCCAGAGGATCATTCTTCCAGCTCGCTTCTATACTCGGCTCGGCGGCGTTGAGCATCTGGGTAACGGTGACATCCGCGCCTCCAGTCTTGTAACTGGAATTAAGCATGCTTCGGAGAAACCTGGTAATACGATCCGATTTCTCGGCTTCGTCCCGCGCTTTGCGCGCCTCTGCTTTGGCCACTTGCGCCTGTCGAAGCGCGAGAGCGGTAGCGGCGGAGAGGCCCAGTACGAACACCGTCGCGGCTGTAACAACCAGCCAGCGTTTTCTCAAGAATTTACCCGTTCGATACAAGAACGTCGGTGGGTGGGCTTCGACCGGACGGCCTTCGAAGAACCGCGCGATGTCGCTTGCGAGTCCCCCGACCGTCGAATAGCGCAGGGCTGGCTCATTCTCCAGCGCCTTGAACAGGATGGCGGACAGGTCGCCAGTCAGCATTCGCCTCATTCGGTCCAGCGGCATAGAGCGCAGCCCGGACGCCTCGCGTGTAATTGCCGACGCCGGCACAGACGGCGACGCGTGCCCCGTGGCTCGCCGCAACTCGCTCATCACCGAAGCGGGATCGCCGAATGGCCAGGCGCCCGTGAGCAGTTCGTAAAGAATAACGCCGAGCGAAAAAACGTCGCCCGTCACGCCCGGCCGTTCACCACGCAACTGCTCCGGGCTGGCGTATTGCGGTGTCAGCATCCGCGAGCGCGTGACCGTCACGCCGGGGCCTTCCGCCATCAAAGCCGCTGTTCCGAAGTCCAGCAGGTTGACGACGCCCTCGGTAGTGACTAAAACATTGGAGGGTTTCAGATCCCGGTGCAGGATCAGAGCGCGGTGCGCGTGGTCAACGGCTTGGCAAACCTGGAGGAACAGCCGGAGGCGGGCGTCGATCCCCAGTTTGCGATGGTCGCAATAACGATCCAGCGTTTCGCCTTCCACATATTCGACCACCAAGTAAGGCTGTCCGGATGGCGAAACGCCGCTGTCCAGCAAGGCAGGGATGTTGGGGTGTTCCAGCGTAGCGAGAAACTGCGCTTCCGTGCGCCAGCGCCTCAGGAATTCGTCTCCGGCAAGATGCGCGGCCATAACCTTCACGGCCACCTGCTTGTCGAATCGCCCGTCCACGCGCTCCGCCAAATACACTGTGCTCATACCGCCACGTCCCAGCAGGCGAACCAGCCGGTAAGCGCCGAACTGCTCGCTCGGAATTTGCGGCGTCGAATCTATTTGGGCCAGTTCGGAAGCGGCCATGGCATCGTGAGCCGCGAGCAGGGACGAGACCTCGGCAATGAGTTCGGCCCGGTTCCCGCACCGGCGGACAAGCCACGCTTCCCGCTCCACGCTTTCGG
>JBEKHQ010000147.1:0-6536 GCA_050012195.1 Bryobacteraceae bacterium
CCGTACTGGCCTGGCCTCAGCTCGTTTCCGGGATTCGGAAAAAGTCCGGCTACCTGGATCGCGCCGGTCCTGACGTCGACTTGGCGATCCGCGAAATAGAAGCTCCCGGGGCGCGGATATACGGTCCCATCCGCCAAAATGAGCTCCAGCCGCAACTGCTTTCTTTCGGCGTCCAGCGTAGCCGGCGTCGAGTAGCGTCTGTGAAAATCGAGATATTGCTGCTCGGCGACTGTGAAATAAGCTTTGATGGGATCGAGCGTCGACACGGTCGTAATGGTCGGGCTGGCCGGACTGACCAGCGAACCCACCTGTTGCTGGGCGATGCCCGGGATACCGTCGATGGGTGAAGTGAGACGGGTAAATCCAAGGTTGATCTGCGCCGTCTCGGCGGTGGCTTTCGCCGACTGCACGGCCGCGTTGGCGGCGGTAATTTGAGCCCGCGCGGTCTCCACTTGGGCGTTGGCCGATTGCACCTGGGCCTTGGCGGCCATATTGTTTTGAGTCGCGTTGTCCAGGTCCTGCTGCGTAATGGCCTGCTGTCGCGCAAGCGGCGTATATCGATCCACGTCAAGCTGAGTCCGACGTTGATTGGCTTCCTGAACCGCGACCTGCGCTTCGGCCTGAACCAGTTGCGCGCGCGCCTGCTCCAACTGGCCTTGTGCCTGCGCGAGTTGGCCTAGCGACTGATCCAACGCCGCCTGGAACGGGCGGGGATCAATTTGAAAAAGAAGCTGGCCTTTCTTGACGAAAGATCCTTCGGTGTAGGCCTGCTGAATCAGGTACCCCGAAACCTCAGCCTTGATGTCGGCGTTTACCAGCCCGTCGAGCGTGCCGATCCATTCCTGGTAGACGGGCACGTCTTTCTGATCCACCGGTGCTACTTCAACCTCGAGCAATGGCGGAGGCGCGCCGCTCGTAGCGCGGGAGCATCCCGCGTTCGCGGCGACCAGGGCGGTAACGATCAACACCCAACCGTATGCTCTCAGTGGCGCGATATGCGGATGCATGGCCATCTTAAACGACCTCCCTAGAGCCTCATATTACTCAACCCGACAGCTTGAGTGCGGTTGCCGAGCCATGGTAGCAGACACTCAGGCCGCTTCCCTCCGCGTCGCCCGCACCGGTTGCAGAAACCATCGCATGCGAGCCTGAGCGCGAAACAGCCGTGTCTTGACGGCCGGCACGGTAAGGCCCAACTCGGCGGCAATCTGTTTCAGCGTCAGGCCAGAGACATGGCGCAGCGAGTACGCTTCGCGCAAGCGCCGCGGAAGCTTCGCCAACGCGCGAGAGTAGGCCGACGCGATTTCCCGTCCGGAAGCAGTCTCTTCAGGCGTCGGCGCCCGCGCGGCGAGAATGCTTACCACGTCCGTCCGCTCCACGTCCCCTAGATTCGCCCAGGTCAACTGACGCCTGCGGTCGCGAATCTGCATGAGACAACAGTTGACGACGATCCGCGTGATCCAAGTCTTGAACGACGCGTCTTCGCGAAAGCAGTGCAGGTGGCGCAACGCCGACAAATAGGCCGCCTGAACTGAGTCCTCGGATTCCGCTTCGTTTCGCAAAATGCCGCGCGCAAGTCGAAGCGAGGATGGATAATGGCGTTCGAACAATTCGCCCATAGCGGCCCGGTCCCCTCGCTTACACGCTGCGATCAAGCCTGGTTCGGGTTTTTGGAATTTGGCCATGTTTCGAATAATCAAGCCAACGCCGCAGAGGCGTCCATCGCGCCGGCTTTGGCTGCGCCGATCCCCAACTTGCGCATCCTGTGAATCAGAGTAGTCCTGGGGACACCCAACCGGGCTGCGGCGCCGGCGCGCCCGCCGACAACCCAACTCGCTTCGCCCAGCACGCGCAGGATGTGATCGCGCTCGGCGTCCGCCAGCGTCACTGGGGGCGGGTCCGCGTCGCGGCTCGCCCTATGCCCGAGTTCACCGGACGGAAGTCGCAACTCGTGGCCGGTGCACAAGATCACCGCGCGCTCGAGAAAATTCTGCAACTCGCGGACGTTCCCCGGCCAATCGTGACGGCGCAGAGCTTCCATAGTGTCACTCGTGATGTGCTCAATGTTTTTGTTCATCCGCCGAGCAAGCTTGTTCACAAAGTGCCGCGCCAGGAGCGGAATGTCTTCGGACCGCTGTCTCAAAGGGGGAAGCTCGATCGGGAAAACGTTCAACCGGTAAAACAGGTCTGCCCGGAAGCGGCGATCCTTCACCATTTGCTCCAGATTCTGGTTGGTCGCCGCCACCACGCGAACGTCCACATGAATGGTTCGCGTGCCGCCGAGCCGCTCGAATTCCTGCTCTTGCAGGACTCGCAGCAGCTTAGGCTGCAACTCCAGCGGCAAATCGCCGATCTCATCCAAGAACAGCGTCCCTTGATTCGCCAACTGAAAGCGCCCGGTGGTCTGCGCCCACGCCCCTGTGAAGGCTCCACGCTCGTGGCCGAATAGTTCGCTTTCGATGAGGCCACTCGGCATGGCGGCGCAGTTGAGCGTTACAAAAGGACCCGATCTTCTGAGGCCCTCGTCATGGATTGCCCGGGCAACCAGCTCCTTGCCGGTCCCGGTTTCCCCCTGGATCAAAACGGTCGCATCCGTGCCGGCTACCATTTGCACGGATTCCCATACTTGTCGTAAACCGGTTGCGCAACCGATCATCTCGGTTCCCATCGCGGGGCTTGCTTCCAGTCTAGGCGTCATCTTCGTTACAGTGAGCACGTGTTCGAACCCTCCATCGGCGTGCTTCCACACTACGCGAGCGCGAAAAACGAAACATCCCGCAATGGGATGTTTTCTCGCTAACGCTGAAGGCGAAGGTTCCATTACCACGATCGTGGTACTAGCAACCCGGTTGGAGGAATTTGGCCAGCTATACTGACCTATATGCGGACCATTCTGTTTTCGTTGCTCACCGCCTCCCTGTTGCACGCCTCCGACATCGAAGCGCGCGTCAAGCACGGCTACGCCGACTCGAACGGCGTCAAGATTCATTACGCCAGCCTCGGAAGCGGACCGCTGATCGTCATGATCCACGGATTTCCGGACTATTGGTACACCTGGCGCAATCAGATGGAGGCGCTCTCCGATCAATATCAATGCGTCGCCATCGATCAGCGCGGCTACAACTTGAGCGACAAACCGAAGGGCGTCGAGAATTACGACGTGCGATTGCTGGTGGGCGACGTCGCGGCCGTGATCAAGTCGCTGGGCCAGCAAAAAGCGATCATAGTGGGGCACGATTGGGGCGGGTTGGTTGCGTGGCAATTCGCGCTGAACCTTCCGCAAATGACGGACCGGCTGATCATTCTGAATCTTCCGCATCCCCGCGGCCTCTCTCGCGAGCTGGCGCATAATCCGCAACAACAGAAGAACAGCCAGTATGCGCGGACCTTTCAAACGGAGGAAGCGGCATCTAAACTCACGGCTGAGGGCCTGGCTGGTTGGGTGAAAGATCCCGACGCGAGGGCGAAATACGTCGAAGCATTTAAGCGTTCCGATTTCGAAGCGATGCTGAACTATTACAAACGCAATTATCCCCGGGAGCCTTACACCGAAGACACGTCGCCGCTGGTTAAAACGCAGATGTCCGTGTTGATGTTTCACGGCCTCGGCGATACGGCGCTGCTGTCGGACGCACTGAACAACACCTGGGACTGGATGGGCAAGGATCTTACGCTGGTGACCATCCCCGGCGCCAGCCATTTCGTCCAGCAGGATGCGAGCGATCTGGTCTCGCGCACGATGAAGGCGTGGTTGAATCGATGACCGCCTCATGAGCAGCTAGGAATCCACGATGAAGACCACAAGGAATCGTATTTTCATTGGAGTCGTACTGCTTGCCGGCGCGCTCTGGGCCGAGGACGGTCCCCGCGGCCATTGGACCGGAACCATCGATGTTCCCGGTCACGCACTGGCAGTGGAGATCGATCTCGATAAGGCCGCGAACGGTTGGGTCGGGTCCATCTCCATACCCGATCAGAACGCTTCCGGATTACCGCTGGAGGCGATCACCTTCGCGAATGGCAAGTGTTCATTCCGGATCAAGGGAGCGCCGGGGGAGCCGACTTTTAGCGGCACTCTGTCGGCCGACGGTAAAACTCTATCAGGCGACTTCACGCAGGCAGGCGGGTCAATGCCGTTCAGCGCGAGCCGTGTTGGCGACGCCAAAGTCGAAGCGATCAAAAAGAGTCCGCCGGTAGCCAAGGAGTTTGTCGGGGCTTGGGAAGGCACGCTGGAGGCCGGCCAACCGCTGCGACTGCTCTTGAAGTTGGCGAACGACGAAAACGGCGCCAGCGCGGTCCTGGTCAGCGTGGATCAAGGGGACGCGCAGATCCCGGTTGCCGCAATCGAGCAGAAGGATGCAAAGCTTACGCTTCTGGTCAAGGCGATCGGAGGCGAGTATCGCGGCGAGATCAATAAAGACGGCACGGAATTGAATGGCGCCTGGACGCAATCCGGAATTGATATCCCGTTGAAGCTCAAGAAAAAAGCTGACGCGTCGGCGAAACCGTGATTTTCGCCGCCAAGCCGTTGACAAGGGACCGGAACTGTCAGTGGAACAAAATCTAAATTTTCGCAAGCTCCTTAAGTACTTGCTCTTCGCCGCCGCTGTGTTGTGGATCGCCATCGCGTCTCATCGCTGGGCCGATCAACCGGCCGGCGTCAGGGCGGTGAAGGATCGAAAGCCGGTGGCCGACCTGGTGTTGCCGCGCTTGAATGGCGGGGCTTGGCGCCTTTCCGATCATCGCGGCCAGGTTGTGCTCATCAACTATTGGGCCAGTTGGTGCGGTCCCTGTCGGGAAGAGACGCCGGGATTGGTTAGCCTGGCGCGCGACTATCGATACAAAGGTCTGTCGATCGTCGGCGTCTCCATGGATGAAGGTGGCAGGACCGCGGTTGAGTCGTTTATGCGCGAATTCCACTTGCCCTATCCGGTGCTCATGCCCGATCTTGCGTCGCCGTCGGCGCCCGCCGTGGACGCACTGCCCACCACGGTGCTGCTCGATCGCAACGGCCTCGCGGCCAAGTCCTACATCGGCGCCGTGCGGGAGTCAGTGTTTCGGGCGGACGTGGATCGCCTCCTTGCCGAACAACCCGCGCCGACCTCCACTATCAAGGATTGAACCGCTAAGCTAAAGCCATCACTGGGCGATTAGGATTTCGGCTACCTGCATGCTTGGCGGCTCGCCGACGTATCCCACCGGCCCGCTGCGCGTCGAAGTCGCGGTGATGTATCCGGTCGCGCCCTGTCTGAAGTATTCTGTCGCGGCGCCGCGGAAAAAGTCCTTCACTTCGAGCGTAAGAAGCGGAAATGTGTCGGCAAACGTGTAGGGATCGATTACCTCGATTACCCATTGGGCGCCATCGTTAATTAAGTAAGCTTTATACAGCCAATCGCCGCCGCCGGCGCTATTGCTAGCGGCCGCCTTCGGCAACGGAACGGCTTCCTGCTGGTCGGTGAGAATCTGGTCGGTGCCATGAATCCTGCATTTCCCCTGCGGCGCGCAATTGGCGTTCACCTCATAGTAGAAGTAGACGGTCTCGTCCTCCGGCAAACCTCAAACATAGCGGAAGAATCCGAATTCGGTGGCCGCGCGGTAGCACAGTTCATCGTGAAAGAAGACCGCTTGCGCGAGCGAAGTGCCAATGTAGGAACTGCCCTTGCCAGTGAACAAAAGCTGCGCCGCTATTCCCTTATATCCCACGCCCAATGGACTCACGTAGGAATCCGTGGGCGACCGGAGGACCGGCCCCGCCAGAGGACCGATCCACGTTCGCCGCTCCGTGTCGTAGTGATAGAGATCGACGTTAGGGTTCTCGCGCGCGTTACAAGTCACCGACCAAGCGCCCTGCGGTTGCACGGGATCGGGAAGCGAAAGCTCGTAAGGAGGTAGAACGCTCGGCTCGGCAGCGTGGGCGAAAGAAACAAATGTGAAGCTCTTGCTTTCCAGTTTTGTCCAGGACGGCTCGGTGGACTGCGCTCGCGCCGTGAAAGACAATCCAATAGTCGCAGCGAGCGAAAGTGCCGCTCTCAAAAGCATCTGTGGAGGCCGCGCTCGAACCCCTATTTCTTTTCCCGCGTCTTGGCCGACAGCATCAACTTGATGAGCTGTTCGGTGACGTCCGGCTCGAGCCCTTCCGTGTGGCCCTTGTCTTCGCGAATCACATCCGCCACGATCCTGCCGCCTTTGCAGTGCGGATATTCGAAAACCTCTGCCGTGCCCGGACGCGGCAATCGCCCCCACGCATCTGAACCGGGATCTTGCCGCGTGGAATCGTAGACGTAGCCAGGCTTCGAATCGGCGACATCTTTCTTCTGGACGCGCGCGCCGCATCCGAGCTTCTGCGCCCACTCGGAGGTTTCGGGAATGCCTTTGCTATCCATTTCATTCCGGCCAGTCTCGTAGATGAACGAGAATTCGTTGCCGGGCGGCTCGCGCAAAGCCGCCATGGCAGCGGCGAGATCGGGCGTCCCGGCGCGTCCGGCGCCCGCGCTGGTTGTCGAAGCCGGCGCGGGTGCGGGTCCGCGTCCAAGATT
>JBEKHQ010000148.1:0-7714 GCA_050012195.1 Bryobacteraceae bacterium
GAAGCGCACCAAACATGCGGGTCTACGTGTGCCCTCAGGGGCTACCCGGCCCCGAGTCTTCAGCATGATGGCGGACGCGGTTCGGAATATCTGTTCCACCACTTCCGGCCAATTCGTTACCGATCTCATGGTTCAGAATCATTCTTGCGACTCGTTCACTTTTGATCGATCCTCGGCGGCGACGATCCTCGCAGAGACCGCAACAGAGGAATACCGCCGCACGGCCTTCAATTGTGAGCCGATAGTTACGGGTCCCTCGGCCACCTTGTACAGCCTTGGGAGAGCCCCTGCACGATTCAAGGTAGCGTCTCTTTTCAAGCCTGTCTAATGTGACATGTGCAGCGGATTCCGCCGAAGATCGCCCAGCCCCGGCAGGATGTTGACGCCTTGCAGAACCAAATCGCGCCGAAGAGCACGAGCAGGGCGCCCACGATGTTCAGCGCGGCTTTCATCCGCCGCTGGGATTAGTGTCCTTCGGCTTGTTCTTGCTCCCCGGTGGCCTGCCGCGGCGCTTAATGGCCGTCATCCAGGCCGGCGGACGGCCCGGGCGTTTACCACGTCCGACTGCAATTCTTTCGAAGATGAGGATTACTTCCTCGAGTTGGTCTCGTTCCGCCCGCAGCTCGGCGAGCATTTTCTCGATTTCCACGTTCTCAGGATACCGAGTGTTGAAACACGAAATCCGACAAGGGCGCGCCAGAATTCATCTATGCTTCGCTATTGCCGCGCACGGTGAAGCGTCGGGTGCTCCAAGCCGGACTCCCCTCCTCGACCTGCTGCCACACGTTCCGCGCGACCGGTAATGGGGCCTTAGCGGGAGATGATCAGCATATCTACAGCGAAGCAATGACTCTCGGCGTCTGGTCGACGTCGCATCCGGCCAGCGTGCAGGGTACCATCTTTGCTTCGCAGTAATATCGCTTGCCAATGCTCCGTGTTATCCCACGCATGGAATCCCGTAACGATTTTTCTGTATTGAACCAATCGCTGTACTCAGGCTGCCCGTCGAAGCCCGATCTTTGCTCGGTAGATAACCGTGGTTATGTATTTGGCGCTCCAATCAATTCCCCAACTTCCACATGTGATTTGGTGATCCCTGCTGCCATCGCTGGCGTGAACGGCAACGAACCACGTAGGCGTCAGAAGTTGTAATGAGCGAAATGCAACGCGAGTGCCTCTTTCAAATTGTCCTACCTCTTGAAGAACGCATATGTGAGGGTAGTGGGCCGCTTCCACGACTGGCGAAGCGCGCCGTTCCTCTGTTCGACGTGCGACGATCCGGCGCAGTCCAGATCGGGATTGTCGCTAATGGCGTCCGCGTAGCAGGCGCCCGAATGAACGTCAGCGTTCTGGGCTCCAATGCACAATCATCGCTTCTTCGGTTCCGCGAACTTCCTCTTCGGCTTGGAGCCAGTCATCGAGTTCGGAGCCAGATTGATTGCCGCGCAGAACGTAGAGTTCGTAGGCTCGTCGCCGGATTCGTTCTTCGAGCGAACTCGTCGCGACCTTGGAATCCTTAGCAAGTGCTGGTGCAGGCATAGGTGCACCTCCAACGAAGAAGATATCACAGACGGTGTCCGATCGGAAGGGCGTGCTCCGTGATGAAGTCAGCCACGAATTTGGCGGACAGATCGGGGCACGAATTCTTTGCGCTGCGCAGTACCACCAACAGTCGCGCGATGGGGTTGTATGCGGAAACTCCGAAATCTTGGAGCTACTTTGAACGAGGCCGTACTCCAAAGTTGGGTAAACTCTCGGCGGCCTTGCCGATATCCGTGTCACCTAAGTCCTATCTGGAGTCGCGCAGCTTAATAAGTGACGCCCGGGCCCGCTTGCGCATCATGGATTCAAATGAGACGCGTGGGACTTCAATCAGCTTGCGCATTTCGGCGGTGCTGAGCAGGCGTTGGGTAGCGTTAGGCATGCGCGACGCAGCACGGTCGAAAGCACCCGACGATGCTGCGTACATGCCGGCAATCGCGCGGTAGTAGCCCTGCTGGCCTTTTAGCTTTTGGCAGCCCATCACCAGCGCGGCAAGCACTTCGTCATTCTCGTCCAGCTTGGCGACAACCGTACCCCAATCGTCGAGGAAAGGGCATAGCGGCAAGAGCGTGGCCGGCGTGCGACGTAGCGCCTTGACTGGGCGGAGCGGATAGTGCCGGTGGCCCTCGGCCGAAAGCCCCGTGTCCTGGTACATGCGAACTGCTAGTTCAAAGCGGGCTCGCGTCGTGAAATGATGTATCAGCGCTAGCGTTAGAGGCGTCTTCTTCCAGAAGCCCATGCCCTGCGTGAGGTCGCCGCGGTTGTGGGCTAGCGTCATGGCCAGACGCAGCAAATCGAGCTCGCCGTCGCGTTCGTCGGCTACCTGATCGAAAACGGCTTGTTCCCGAACGATTTCCGCTTCGATAGCGGTCTGTGCTTCTTCCGCCGATGCGGTTTCGCCGAGTTCCAGCATGCGGCCCAACCCACCCGCGATTGCACTCCAGTGTTCCCCATTGTGGCCGCTGACGCCGCGAATCGATCGTGTTGAGATTCCCTCCTCCGTCCAGCTGCGGGCACCAAGGGCAAATCGTATCATGGGCTTCAGTACTTCAGGGTCGGGTGTTTCGCGCCACACGATACCACGGATTTTCGTATCTACATCGGTGGGCACGAACGTGGCGACGGTGGCATGATGACAGGACAGGCAGAGAGCGAAGTAGTCCTGCAGCTGTTCCGCGTGGTGGAGATCGGGACGGCGAATATTTTCCCAACTCGCCAGGATGCGGAGGAAACCATCAGGCGTTCCGCCCATTTCGATCAGTCTGCCAGGTTCCGGCGCGGGCACCAAATCTTTGAGATATGGCGCGGTGTTGTAAACCTGGGATAACAACGTTTCCGGAGAGATCCATTTTGCCCAGGCCTCCCGCGGCGAGGTCAGTGATTCCGACATTGTTTAGTATGACGCGGGGGCGTCGTATAATGCTGCGGGCAGCAGACCACGTCGGCGGAGGTCGGGAAAGACGACGTTGCGAAGACTGGGCGCAAGCAGCGCAGCGTCATCGCGCGGACCGAACCAGACTAAGTCCTGTATTTCAGAGTGCGCGGCAGGCGTGCCTTCGAGCTCGCCTGCGTACAGTTCGATCTTTACGGTTTTGTCATCTTGTCCGGCCGCAGAGCTTTCGTAATCGCCAAGGTAATGGAGGTTTGAGACCTCCACTTCGCCCAACTCTTCGCAGCACTCGCGCCTCAAACATTCTTCGGCAGTCTCCCCTGGCTCCAGAGTGCCGCCAGGTAGAATCAGCAGTGATGTGGTGTGCTTTTTCCGGCAGAGCAGGACGCGCCCGTCTTTCATGTGCAGCAATCCAGCTTTGTGGTAGTCCGCCATCTTATTGCAAGATGGGGAAACACTCGACGTCCTGAGCCACGAAGAGGCTTCCTTCCGTGACTCCCGCGGGAGCATATCCCTTTAGTTCATTGCCCAGGACGCCCGCGTTAATTCTGCCGGTAAGAAATGCTTGAAACACGGCAGTGACTTGTTGAACCTCATCTGCCGATTCATGGACGAATTCCAGGCGAAAGTGGCAAATGCCGACCTGGCGCCACGAATCGATGTGCGCACTTGCCTCCTGCGCCTCCGCGCCGAAGACCGTATTGCGGCACCCAACGTCGGCTATTACAGGATGCGCACGGCCTTGTGAATCTCGCAGGGCGACCCGATGTTGCTCGCATGGACGGCCGCAATCGCGGTAGGTAGTGCCGGTGGAAAGGAATCGGCAGAAGACGCAATGCTCCGTGTGGAAGACGGGCAGATGTTGATAGGCGATGACTTCCAGCCGCTCCGGGCCGATGGTTCCGGCAAGTGCGGAGATCTGCGCGGCGTTGAGATCATGCGTCGGGGTAAGACGCGCCAGACCCAATTCAAGATACGCTTCGGCGGTCAGAGTGTTGGCGGTATTAAGGCTGAAATCGCCGATGAGTGGTTGGCCGGCGCTCCGGTTGAGGGCGTGCAGGATGCCGGTGCTGCGAACCAGAATCGGGCATTGAAGACTGCGCAGGAAATCCACGATGCGGCTCTCACCAGGTTTCAGAATGCGCGGGCTGGCAACTCGAACCTGCACGCCGGCTGCCTTCACGCGTTGCACGGAGGGGCGCAACCCGTAAAGATCCAAGTAATCCAAAGTGATGCTACCAGGCTTGGCCGCGATTGCGGCTTCCATCTGTTCGGGGCTGCGGACGAGCAAGTGGAGTTGAGCGCCAATGGTTGCAGCTGGGCGCGCTGCGCGGTGCAGTTCGGGTGTGGGATGAATCAACCGAGTTAGGGGACGCGATTGGAGCTCCTCGATCTTTTCGACGGCCTCGCGTCGCATTCGATTCAACAACGAGACGGGCGCAAAAACGGAGCCGATAATCTCAGCGCTCAGATGAGCGAGTTCATACGGCGTGTTGCCAAGTCTGCCGAGTTGTTCTTCGAGAATCTCTTCGGTGAGCCCGCGATTCTGCGCGGCGCTCAGCATGCCAGGTGAATCCACTGTGACAGAAACCCCGCCTGGCAAGATCCAGCGAGTATGCAACGGCTGGTTCTCTCCTGCCGTCGCCTGCACTGTGAGCGGCTGCTTTGAGACTGGCGCCACCGGGTCAAGGAATGGACGTGCTGCTCGATCCAGTTCAGGGTCGTGCGTGCGCCACACCAGATCGCCCGCGCGAATCCGGCGGCAATTCACTGCGTTATTGGCGAAACTGAGCTCGAGCGCACCATCCAATTGCCGCGCCACGTGGTAGACCCTTCCCCCTTCCTCGTCTTCCTGTGGGCTGCGCCAATCGGCCGCATCGAACACGACGCCATCACCCGGTTTCAGCGGAGCAATTTCGTGCGCTGCAACCGGTTGGACGGACACACTGGCATCGAGGACAGCGGTGACGACGCCGATTTGCACACCGCGATGGCGCGGGCTTCGGCCATTCACAACATTCTGATGGTTCACGCCCATGATGAAATGCGGCCCGAGGCCGCGTGAGTAGACCTGCTCGAGTTCCAACTCCTGGCGCGGAGTGATCGACAATGGGCGGCCCGCCCACGCGTCATCGACGGCTTGACGGTACGCCCGGGTGGTTAATGCGACGTAATCTGCCCCTTTGTAGCGGCCCTCAATTTTCAGGCATCTCACCCCTGTCGCGATGATCTGCGGCAGGTGCCGCAATGCCGACAGATCGCCGGGAGAGAGGAGATAACGGGCGTCGGCGAGTGGCTTCCGCACGCCGTCAACCAACATTTCGTACGGCAACCGGCAGGCCTGCGCGCATTGGCCCCGATTGGCGCTTCGCCCACCCCACGCTTCGGACGAAAAGCATTGGCCGGAGTAGGCCACACATAAGGCGCCATGCACGAAGATTTCCAGATCGGCCTTGGTCTTCGCGTAGATTGCCGCCACTTCCTCCAGAGACAATTCTCGGGCCAATGTGACGCGATGGGCCCCCTGCGTCAGCGCGAATTCGACTCCCTCCACGCTAGTGATGCTGGTCTGCGTGGAGGCGTGAAGTTCCAGATCCGGCGCGATCTCGTGCGCCAGTTTGAGCACGCCGATGTCCTGCACGATGAGTGCGTCGACGCCGGCTTCCGCAATGAGACCGAGGGCGCGCGCGGCTTCGGCGAGTTCGTGTTCGAAGACGAGAGTGTTGAACGTCAGACAACCCCGTACGCCCCGGCGGTGCAGCGTACGCATTGCTTCGGGTAGCTCGCTCAGTTCAAAGCCAACCTTCGCGCGGGCAGTGAAGTGCTTGAGGCCGAAATAGCAGGAATCCGCGCCAGCTTCGATCGCCGCGTGGAGCTGCGGCCAATGTCCGGCCGGACTCATCACTTCGGGTTTCTTGGATGGCATGAGCTTCTTGATTAAGGGTAACGTGCCATCAACTCCGCCTGTGGGTTTGCATTTTTGTCTCGCCTTCACTGGCTCTTTAGAGGCAATAACTTGCCTCTCGGACAGCTGGTTGCAAAACCAGAATTCTTGGGGACCCAAGCGCTCGGAAAGCCACCCTCGTTCGATCCGCGGCTGGACCCGATCGTGCGCATGCAGGCCGGCGAACTCCGTATGCGCCTAGCCCGGTATTACGAAACGGAGGGAACTACCATCAAAGTAGCCCACCACCCGAAATCGGGCGATAACCACGCAGACAAATCCAGGTAAGGCAGGCTACGCTTGGGCGACGTGACGGGCCAGCATAAGGTCGATTCAGAGTTCTGCCCTAAAAAGGTGTGCCATGCGAGGATTGCCCAACCAGAACACCGTTCAGGCCTGATCCTGAGAAACTACGGCGACCAAAGGAATCGATCTTTGAACCGCCGCTTGATGAAGGCATCCGCGAAATTGTTATCACTCTACTTGCAAACGGAGTTGAAACCTTCGAATCTTGCGAGAGCGGCGATGGGCATGCTTTTGCGTGGCCCACAGTCCGCTTTGAAAGGGCGGCAGCAGAAGGGGTGCGAGCTAGAAAACGGGCTGCCATGTGACTTCCTACGCCGTAGTTGGGGAATTATCGATGGAGCGATTCACAGCCCCCACCAAGGGGTTCTCCTCTCTGGGCCGCGCGAGACACAGCGTCTAGATATTCGGCGCAAGAGACAGACTAGCGTCCCTGATCGTTCAGGTTCTTGCAATCTTCGCACAGCCTATATCCGCCTGAGCCGGAACGCCGTTCGTTTTCGGGAATGTCGCGTCCTGGAGGGCAGAGACTGTTATCGTGATGAACCCGATTGGCGGCTGGCTTTTTTCCCTCGTTGATGGAGTGAAATGCGGGTATTCTCGACATGGGATTTCCTCTGGTTTTGGTGATGGATAGCGAAGCTTTGACAGGCTCCACTAATGGCGCACGGACAACGCCAGAGCCACGATGCAAGGATCTTATCACGCCACCAAGAGGAACACTATAAACCCCGGACGCCGCCCCACTAGAGCGGTCGCATCCCGTGGACGGTCCGGTACAGATCGAACCGAATCGGGAGATCATGCGACTTCCGAACGATACCAACTTCCCCACGATTGAACCCCGCACTGCCCAAAGCCTGGAAAGCGTATCATGAGATAGGGGCGGCATCCTTGTACCCTAGGTCCTGCCGTCGGGCGTGGGCCGGTAGCGGAACCTGCCATCGTTTCGCTGCTTTATCTCAACGGCAAACTTGATCGCGCTATTCTGGACATAATCTGAAAGACTAATCCTTCGGTGCTGGAGGTTCACCATGCGATGCTTACTTACAGCGCTCACTTTCCTCCTGGCGCTCCTGTTTCCTGTTGCGCTCCCAGTTCCTGCCCAGCAAGGAACTGCGGTCCAACAAAAACGAGCAGACCCAAACCGTCTACGTCCCCCACACGGGCAAGAAGTATCATCGCGACGGATGCCGGCCTCGGTGGAATTTTCCAGCTTTCGATTCCTGTTACGCTGAAAGGAAAATCGGGAGAGGCAAGCATGAAGGTAGGCCGCAACCAGCCGTGCCATTACGGAAGCGGAAGGAAGTACAAGCAATGCTGTCTTGCGAAGGAAACCGCTGAACGGTGAGGCATGATTGCAGCGCGACGGGCCGAAAACCCCGAATGGTCAAATAACTCAAATGACGGGTGGCCAGAGTAAGATGGTCAGTCGGCATGAAGAACAAGAAGTGGGTGCGACTGCTAGCGTACGTGACGGGATCGGTGAACCAGGAGCTTCTCCTGCAAAATGAATATCTGGCCGCGGAGAATCG